>NZ_WVTE01000252.1:0-34448 GCF_009939605.1 Rhodococcus sp. YH1
AACGGGTGTTCGGCGGTGTCCTACTCTCCCACACCCTGTCGGGTGCAGTACCATCGGCGCTGGAGGGCTTAGCTTCCGGGTTCGGAATGGGACCGGGCGTTTCCCCTCCGCTATGGCCGCCGTAACTCTGTGAAACGACCCATACCCACTCGCTTCGCTCGTGAACGATCGAGTGAACGCTGCCCCCCCTTGTTCCGGGGGCTTCGCCTTCACTCGATTCACGAACAGCGTGTGAATCGGGTGTGTTGTTTCAGATACCGCACAGTGGACGCGTAGCTTCTTTGTGGTAAGTCCTCGGCCTATTAGTACCGGTCACCTGCATGCGTTACCGCACTTCCAGTTCCGGCCTATCAACCCGGTGGTCTGCCGGGGGCCTTACCCCCTCGAGGGGGTGAGAAACCTCATCTTGGAACAGGCTTCCCGCTTAGATGCTTTCAGCGGTTATCCCTTCCGAACGTAGCCAACCAGCCGTGCCCCTGGCGGGACAACTGGCACACCAGAGGTTCGTCCGTCCCGGTCCTCTCGTACTAGGGACAGCCTTCCTCAAGTTTCTAACGCGCGCGGCGGATAGAGACCGAACTGTCTCACGACGTTCTAAACCCAGCTCGCGTGCCGCTTTAATGGGCGAACAGCCCAACCCTTGGGACCTACTCCAGCCCCAGGATGCGACGAGCCGACATCGAGGTGCCAAACCATCCCGTCGATATGGACTCTTGGGGAAGATCAGCCTGTTATCCCCGGGGTACCTTTTATCCGTTGAGCGACACCGCTTCCACATGCCGGTGCCGGATCACTAGTCCCGACTTTCGTCCCTGCTCGACCTGTCGGTCTCACAGTCAAGCTCCCTTGTGCACTTGCACTCGACACCTGATTGCCAACCAGGCTGAGGGAACCTTTGGGCGCCTCCGTTACATTTTGGGAGGCAACCGCCCCAGTTAAACTACCCACCAGGCACTGTCCCTGAACCCGATCAGGGTCCGAGGTTAGAGGTCCAATACGATCAGAGTGGTATTTCAACAACGACTCCACCCACACTGGCGTGCGGGCTTCCCAGTCTCCCACCTATCCTACACAAACCGAACCGAACACCAATACCAAGCTGTAGTGAAGGTCCCGGGGTCTTTTCGTCCTGCCGCGCGTAACGAGCATCTTTACTCGTAGTGCAATTTCGCCGAGTCTGTGGTTGAGACAGCAGAGAAGTCGTTACGCCATTCGTGCAGGTCGGAACTTACCCGACAAGGAATTTCGCTACCTTAGGATGGTTATAGTTACCACCGCCGTTTACTGGGGCTTAAATTCTCAGCTTCGCGGAGTGAACTCCGCTGACCGGTCCTCTTAACCTTCCAGCACCGGGCAGGCGTCAGTCCGTATACCTCGTCTTACGACTTCGCACGGACCTGTGTTTTTAGTAAACAGTCGCTTCTCTCTGGTCTCTGCGACCACCCCCGGCTCACGGAGCAAGTCCGGTCACCGGGACTGGTCCCCCTTCTCCCGAAGTTACGGGGGCATTTTGCCGAGTTCCTTAACCACAGTTCTCTCGATCGCCTCGGTATTCTCTACCTGACCACCTGTGTCGGTTTGGGGTACGGGCCGTGTGAAAGCTCGCTAGAGGCTTTTCTCGGCAGCATAGGATCATGGAATTCGCCTCATTCGGCTACGCATCACCTCTCAGGCTGTGTGCGACACGGATTTGCCTGTGTCACGCCCTACGGGCTTACACCGGTACAACCACTGACCGGCCCCACTACCTTCCTGCGTCACCCCATCGCTTGGCTACTACCACCGAAGGTCCCGTGCAGCAGGCTCTCGGCTCCCGAAGGAACTCGATCACCCTTTGGACGGTTAGTACCGATGATTCACCAGGGGCGCGTTCACACGGGTACGGGAATATCAACCCGTTGTCCATCGACTACGCCTGTCGGCCTCGCCTTAGGTCCCGACTCACCCTGGGCGGATTAACCTGGCCCAGGAACCCTTGGTCATTCGGCGGACGAGTTTCTCACTCGTCTTTCGCTACTCATGCCTGCATTCTCACTCGCGCAGCCTCCACACCTGGATCACTCCGGCGCTTCCCCGGCTGCACGACGCTCCCCTACCCACCCGCACCACTGCCGGACGATCCGTGGACCCTCCGGGGTGTTGTGCGAGTGCCGCGGCTTCGGCGGTGTACTTGAGCCCCGCTACATTGTCGGCGCAGAACCACTTGACCAGTGAGCTATTACGCACTCTTTCAAGGGTGGCTGCTTCTAAGCCAACCTCCTGGTTGTCTCAGCGATCCCACATCCTTTTCCACTTAGTACACGCTTAGGGGCCTTAGCCGGCGATCTGGGCTGTTTCCCTCTCGACTACGAAGCTTATCCCCCGCAGTCTCACTGCCGCGCTCTCACTCACCGGCATTCGGAGTTTGGCTGATTTCGGTAAGCTTGTGGGCCCCCTAGACCATCCAGTAGCTCTACCTCCGGTGAGAAACACGCGACGCTGCACCTAAATGCATTTCGGGGAGAACCAGCTATCACGGAGTTTGATTGGCCTTTCACCCCTACCCACAGCTCATCCCCTCAGTTTTCAACCTAAGTGGGTTCGGGCCTCCACGACGTCTTACCGTCGCTTCACCCTGGCCATGGGTAGATCACTCCGCTTCGGGTCTAGAACATGCCACTACAGACGCCCTGTTCGGACTCGCTTTCGCTACGACTACCCCACACGGGTTAACCTCGCGACATGCCACTAACTCGCAGGCTCATTCTTCAAAAGGCACGCCGTCACCCCCAGCAGACCAAACTGCTCGAAGGCTCCGACGGATTGTAAGCGCACGGTTTCAGGTACTATTTCACTCCCCTCCCGGGGTACTTTTCACCTTTCCCTCACGGTACTAGTCCGCTATCGGTCACCAGGGAGTATTCAGGCTTATCGGGTGGTCCCGACGGATTCACAGCAGATTTCACGGGCCCGCTGCTACTCGGGTACCCTCCACGAGAGCCGGCATGTTTTCGTCTACGGGATTCTCACCCTCTACGACAGGCCGTTCCAGACCATTTCGACTAACACACCGGTTTCTTACTCTCGCCCACCATGACAGTGATGGGAAGAAGGGCCCCACGACCCCACGAGTGCAACGCCTGCCAGCTCTCACACACCCGCGGTTTAGCCTCTTCCGTTTTCGCTCGCCACTACTCACGGAATCACATGTTGTTTTCTCTTCCTGTGGGTACTGAGATGTTTCACTTCCCCACGTTCCCTCCACACGCCCTATATATTCAGGCGCGGGTAACACGACATCACTCGTGCTGGGTTTCCCCATTCGGAAATCCTCGGATCACAGCTCGGTTGACAGCTCCCCGAGGCATATCGCAGCCTCCCACGTCCTTCATCGGCTCCTGGTGCCAAGGCATCCACCGTACGCTCATAAACACTTACAACAAAGATGCTCGCGTCCACTGTGCAGTTCTCAAACAACACACAACACCCACTACTCACCCCACCGACCGGCGGAAGCTTTGATGAGCATCGTCGCTGACAAAACACTCGCGTGTTCTCTCAGGACCCAACAGTGCACCGATATAACCACCGCAGAAGGACACTCGGGTCCTTCCCGCGCGGTGATGACTGTCAGCGTTCCACCCATGAGCACCACCGGATTACGTGTGAATCCGAAATGGCTCTGCCTCGCTCCCCCGGCACCTGTGTGCTGGTCCGAGCAAGGAGTTGCTCCTTAGAAAGGAGGTGATCCAGCCGCACCTTCCGGTACGGCTACCTTGTTACGACTTCGTCCCAATCGCCGATCCCACCTTCGACGGCTCCCTCCCACGAGGGGTTAGGCCACCGGCTTCGGGTGTTACCGACTTTCATGACGTGACGGGCGGTGTGTACAAGGCCCGGGAACGTATTCACCGCAGCGTTGCTGATCTGCGATTACTAGCGACTCCGACTTCACGGGGTCGAGTTGCAGACCCCGATCCGAACTGAGACCGGCTTTAAGGGATTCGCTCCACCTCGCGGTATCGCAGCCCTCTGTACCGGCCATTGTAGCATGTGTGAAGCCCTGGACATAAGGGGCATGATGACTTGACGTCGTCCCCACCTTCCTCCGAGTTGACCCCGGCAGTCTCCTGCGAGTCCCCAACTTTACTTGCTGGCAACACAGGACAAGGGTTGCGCTCGTTGCGGGACTTAACCCAACATCTCACGACACGAGCTGACGACAGCCATGCACCACCTGTACACCGACCACAAGGGAAACCCCATCTCTGGGGCGGTCCGGTGTATGTCAAACCCAGGTAAGGTTCTTCGCGTTGCATCGAATTAATCCACATGCTCCGCCGCTTGTGCGGGCCCCCGTCAATTCCTTTGAGTTTTAGCCTTGCGGCCGTACTCCCCAGGCGGGGCGCTTAATGCGTTAGCTACGGCACGGATCCCGTGGAAGGAAACCCACACCTAGCGCCCACCGTTTACGGCGTGGACTACCAGGGTATCTAATCCTGTTCGCTACCCACGCTTTCGCTCCTCAGCGTCAGTTACTGCCCAGAGACCCGCCTTCGCCACCGGTGTTCCTCCTGATATCTGCGCATTTCACCGCTACACCAGGAATTCCAGTCTCCCCTGCAGTACTCAAGTCTGCCCGTATCGCCTGCAAGCCCGCAGTTGAGCTGCGGGTTTTCACAGACGACGCGACAAACCGCCTACGAGCTCTTTACGCCCAGTAATTCCGGACAACGCTCGCACCCTACGTATTACCGCGGCTGCTGGCACGTAGTTGGCCGGTGCTTCTTCTGTACCTACCGTCACTCGCGCTTCGTCGGTACTGAAAGAGGTTTACAACCCGAAGGCCGTCATCCCTCACGCGGCGTCGCTGCATCAGGCTTGCGCCCATTGTGCAATATTCCCCACTGCTGCCTCCCGTAGGAGTCTGGGCCGTGTCTCAGTCCCAGTGTGGCCGGTCGCCCTCTCAGGCCGGCTACCCGTCGTCGCCTTGGTGGGCCGTTACCCCACCAACAAGCTGATAGGCCGCGGGCCCATCCTGCACCGGAAAACCTTTCCACCCCGGAACATGCATCCCGAGGTCCTATCCGGTATTAGACCCAGTTTCCCAGGCTTATCCCGAAGTGCAGGGCAGATCACCCACGTGTTACTCACCCGTTCGCCACTAATCCACCCAGCAAGCTGGGCTTCATCGTTCGACTTGCATGTGTTAAGCACGCCGCCAGCGTTCGTCCTGAGCCAGGATCAAACTCTCCGTTGAAGACTCACAATCAAACCCCGAAGGGCCGATCAGTCATAGACATCGAGCCAAATCACCAGCAAAAAACTCAAACCAGCAAAAACACTGACCACCACAGACGGAAGAATGCGGCAGCCAGCAACGATCATCTCACGACACCTCATCGGCTTGACACCATGGTCGGCGTCTGATCTGATCGCACCAAACAAAATATTTGGCACTGACATTCATCGGCACACTGTTGAGTTCTCAAAGAACACGCGCACACCATCGCTCCGCACTTTTCAGTGCTTCACTCCGGGGCAACCGTTCCAGCCTAACATCGGGGGCTTTCGGAATCAAAATCCGCGGCCGATCCGATCTCAGGAGCGATTGGAAACCTTACCAGAAGGTTTTCAATCGGGTTAATCAGGCGCCTGCGTCCAACCTCGTTTTCCCGGGCCCCTGCGGGCCGGGTCGGTGTCCGTGTCGCTCTGACCTGGAATAAGTTACGTGATCCTTCGACCCCGCGCCAAATCGCCAGGTCAGGACGGGTGTTTGCCCGCGAGGACGGCTGTTTCCGCGACGCGGAACCATCCCCTGTGCCACTGCGTCTCACCTTCCGAGGCGTCCGCCTCGTGGCAGTCCCCGCGCGGACCGTAGCCGGCGTGCGCACTGCGTGGCACCGTCGTTGTCGTTCCGCGGCGCGCGTCCCCGATCACGTCAGGCATAGGAGACCCATGAGGGGCTTTCCCGCAGAGATCGTCCCGCCGGGCCGGGCGGACGGACCCGGCTCGGGGTCCCCCGCGGCAGCGACGTGCGCGGCGGCCTGCCAGGACTACCTCGCCGCGCTCGACGAGCTCCTCCTCGGCATCGGCGACCGCGAGGCCGGCGACTGTGCGGGTGACGTCGCACCGAGCGTGGCCCGCCGGATCGAGGCCGTGGTCCGGATGAAGGCCGTCTTCGAGTCGATCGCGTCCCCCGAGGCACACGCCTCGCTCTTTCGGCGGACGTGATCATTGCATCTCGCGTCGCGGCACGGGCCGCCCGAATTCTCGAGTAACGTGCTCCGTGAGCAAAGCGAGAAAGGGTGCCGTGACGTCGACCGGGAACATGGTGGGTTTGTTCGCCGGTATCGGCGGACTCGAGCTCGGCCTGGCCGAGCACGGCTGGCGCACCGAACTGCTCTGCGAGATCGACGCCGGAGCCCAGGCCGTGCTCCGCGCCCGCTTCGCCGATGTACCTCTGCACACCGACGTCACCCGCCTCCGTTCCCTGCCCCAGGCAACCGAGGTCGTCACCGCGGGCTTTCCGTGCCAGGACCTGTCGCAGGCCGGCAGGACCGCCGGCATCACCGGCTCCCGGTCGGGCCTCGTCGACGAGGTGTTCCGGTTGGTGCGGCGCAAGCAGGGCCCGCGATGGCTGCTCATCGAGAACGTCCCCTTCATGCTGCAACTCGGACGCGGCGCCGCGATGCGTCACATCACCGATGCGCTCGAGGATCTCGGGTACGCGTGGGCGTACCGGGTCGTCGATGCCCGCGCGTTCGGACTCCCGCAGCGCCGGCAGCGGGTGCTCATGCTCGCCTCGCGCACCGACGACCCCCGGACGGTGTTGTTCGGCGAGGACGCCGGCGCCCCGGCGGAAGGCGATCCCGGCACCCACCCGTGCGGGTTCTACTGGACCGAAGGCGTGCGCGGTCTCGGCTGGGCGGTAAACGCCGTGCCCACGCTCAAGGGCGGCTCCACGGTGGGCATCGCGAGTCCGCCGGCAGTGCGGCTGCCGTCGGGCGAGATCGTCACTCCCGGTCTGATCGACGCCGAACGGCTGCAGGGCTTCGACCCCGACTGGACCGCACCCGCCATCCAGGCGCCCGGTGTGCGGACCGGGCATCGGTGGCGACTCGTCGGCAACGCAGTGAGCGTGCGCATGGCCGCGTGGGTCGGTGGACGGCTCGGGCGGCCGATCGACTACTCCCCCGACCACGAGACCCCGCTGCGGCCCGGCGACCCCTGGCCGAGTGCCGCCTGGGGCGCGCGGCGGCGGGCTTTCCGGGTGTACGAGTCGCACTGGCCGGTGCAGGAACCGTACGAGGATCTCGCCGGATTCCTGGAGGACGCGCGCCTGCTGTCGGCGCGGGCCACCGCCGGTTTCCTGCGGCGGGCCCGGTCCGGGAACCTGAGATTCGTGCCCGGCTTCCTCGACGACGTCGAATCCCACCTGGACCGCATGGGCGGCTTCCCCGAGGCCGCGGCCTGAGGACGGAGCCGACCGCCGTGCCCTCCACCGATCCGCAGACCAGCGCCCGGATGAGCCGGCAGCGGCGCAGGGACACCGTCCCCGAGGTGGCCCTGCGCCGGGAGTTGCATCGTCGCGGGGTGCGCTACTTCGTCGATCGTGCTCCCCTGCCGGGGATCCGTCGTCGCGCCGACCTGGTGTTCCCGCGCCGCCGCGTTGCGGTGTATGTCGACGGGTGCTTCTGGCATCGTTGCCCGCAGCACGCCACCGATCCGAAGAACAACGCCGAGTGGTGGGCCGCCAAGCTCGCCGGGAACGTGGCCCGGGACCGGGACACCGACGCGGCGCTCGCCGCGGCCGGATGGACGGTGGTGCGGATCTGGGAGCACGAGGACCCCGCGGAGGCCGCGGATCGGGTGCAGGCCGCATTGTTCGCGGCGGGACCGGGTACTGCCGATTCCTGACCGGCGAAGGAGGAAGCGGTGCAACCGGCGATCGCGCTCGTTCTCGGAGCGGTCATCGGGGTCCTGCTCGGCCTCCTCGGGGGCGGCGGATCCATCCTGGCGGTCCCCGCCCTGGTGTACGGCCTCGGACTCGACTTCCGCCAGGCCATCCCGATCTCGCTGATCGTCGTCGGGGCCGCAGCCCTGTCCGGGGCGATCCCCAAGGCTCGGGCCGGGCAGGTCGACTGGCGGCTGGCCGCGGTGTTCGCCGCGGCCGGCATCCCCGCGACGTTCGCCGGCACGGCTGTGGGCACGCTGCTGCCGCAACCGGTGCTGCTGGTGGGCTTCGCCGTCGTGATGGTGGTCGCGGGGATCCGGATGCTGCGCGAGAGCGACGACGCCGGGACCGCGTGCAAGACCGGCGACTTCGGCATCGACTGGAAGCGATGCGCGCCGAGGGCGATCCCGGCCGGCCTGGGGGTGGGCTTCTTGACCGGCCTGTTCGGCGTCGGCGGCGGCTTCCTGATCATCCCCGCGCTGGTGATGCTCCTCGGATTGGAGATGGGCGTCGCCGTCGGGACCTCCCTCGTCGTCATCGTCGCCAACTCGGCGGCCGGGCTGATCGCGCATCTCGGGGACGCCGACATCGACTGGTCGATCACGGCGGCGTTCGCCGGGGCCGCGGTCGTCGCGTCGCTTGTCGCCGGTCACCTCGGCACGCGCATGGAAACCGGACGGCTGCGGCGGTGGTTCGCCTATCTCGTCTTCCTCGTGGCCGCGTACGTGCTGGTGGACACACTGTTCCTGCGCTGAGCCGAAACTCTTCCCGCACTCCACGCATTCTTTGTACGCCCCGGGGTATCCGGGGGCATAGTGGAAGTACCGTGGAAAGGCATCGACATGGACGTATCGATCATCGAAACCTCGAGCCTCGGCGATCGCAGCTATCTCGTCACCGAGGCGGACGTCGCCGTCGTCGTGGATCCACAGCGGGACATCGATCGAGTGCTCGCGCTCGCCAACGACCGCGGAGCGCGCATCACCCATGTCCTCGAGACCCACATCCACAACGACTACGTCACCGGTGGGCTGGAACTGTCCCGCGCCGTCGAGGCCGAGTACATCGTTCCAGCCGGCGACGACGTGGACTACGAGCGACGTGCCGTCCACGACGGCGACCTGATCGACGCCGGTCCCATCCGGCTGCGGGTGATGCACACCCCCGGGCACACCCACCACCACGTCAGCTATGTGCTGCTCGACGCGACCGGCGGCACGCACGGGATCTTCACCGGCGGGTCGATGCTGTACGGCTCGACCGGCCGCACCGATCTCGTCGGCCCGCAGTACACCGAGGAACTGACCCACGCACAGTTCCGCTCCGTGCGACGGATCGCCGACGAAGTGCCGGCCGACACTCCGGTGTATCCCACCCACGGCTTCGGCAGCTTCTGCTCGGCGACCCCCACCAGCGGCGACTCGTCCACCGTCGGGCAGCAACGCGACGTCAACCCGGCGCTGACCCGCGACGAGCAGGCCTACGTCGACGAGCTCATCGCCGGACTCAATACCTACCCCGCGTACTACGCCCACATGGGCGTCATCAACAGGGCGGGTCCGTCGCCGCTCGACCTGTCTGCGCCGGAGCCGGTCGACCCGGCCGAGCTGCGCCGGCGCATCGACGCCGGTGAGTGGGTCGTCGATCTGCGCGAGCGCACCGCCTTCGCCGCGGGACACCTGGGCGGCACACTCGGCTTCGAGCTGTCCACCTCCTTCGTCACCTACCTGGGGTGGCTCTACAAGTGGGGTGCGCCACTGACCCTCATCGGCGAGAGCGACGAGCAGATCGCCGACGCCAAGCGCGAACTGGTCCGCATCGGCGTCGACGAACTCGCCGGAGCGGCCGTCGGCGAGATCCACACCCTGGTCAACGGACACGAACTTCGGTCGTACCGCGTCTCGGACTTCGCGGAGCTGACCCGGGAGATCGACAGCGAGCAGGTCCGGGTCCTCGACGTGCGCCAGAAGGACGAGTACGAGGACGGCCACGTGCGCGGAGCGGTCAACATCCCGCTGCACGACCTCGCCGAGCGGCTCGACGAGGTACCCCGCGGGGAGGTGTGGGTGCACTGCGGCTCCGGCTACCGGGCATCCGTCGCCGCGTCCATGATCGACCGGATCGACCGCACCGTCGTCCTCGTCAACGACGACTTCGAGAAGGCCTACGACCACGGTCTGATCGGGACGTCGTAGGTCCTGCCCCGTCGTCGGGGCCGGGGGGCCGCCACGACGCGAGAGCCCCTCACCACAATGGGTGAGGGGCTCTTCGTTGTGCGCCCGAAGGGATTCGAACCCCTAACCTTCTGATCCGTAGTCAGATGCTCTATCCGTTGAGCTACGGGCGCAGTGCGTGTATGTAGTTGTTTCTGGTATGCAGTTGTTTTTCATATTCAGTTGTCGCCGGCGACGCTGCACCGACGTGGCGGAGGCGAGAGGATTTGAACCTCCGGTCCCCCGTAAAGGGGACAACTCATTAGCAGTGAGTCCCATTCGGCCGCTCTGGCACGCCTCCCTGGGGGGTTTCGATTCTCTCGAACCGCCGGGACGAAAGATTACACACGTTCGGACGGCAAACGCAAAACGCCTGGTCAGCGCAGGTGCGCGTCGAACCAGTCGAAGATCCGGCGCCGTGCGTCGATGATCGCCGCCTCGGCCGGGTCGGTGTCCGGATCGGCGGTGTCGTGCTCGACCGGCGGCTCGTCGGGGCGATGCGCCAGGCCGGGGTAACCGATGACCAGGGTCGGTGCGTCGGCCTGTCCGGCAGCCTCGCGCAGCTGCTCGACGTCGCCGGTCGGGGTGGTCGGGTCGTCCTCGCCGTACAGACCGAGCCACGGCGCCTGCAGGTTGCGCACGGCCTCGACGAGTGCGGGAACGTCGGGCCGCAACGGCTGCACGATGCCGTGCGCCGCGACGGTGACCGCGGCACCCACCCGCCGATTGGCGGCGACGATGAGCGCCGCCGTCCCGGCGTCGTCGAACCCGATCACGCCGACCGCGTCCGGGTAGACCCCACTGCGTACCAGCCAGTCCATCGCGGCATCGACGTCGTCGAACAGGTTCTGCCCGAACACCTCGTCGTCCTCGGTGAACTCGCGGTGGAACAGATTCGGAGCCACGACCAGCCAGCCCTCGGCAGCCAGAACCTCCATGAACGCCAGCAGGACCGGCGGAAACACACGGGATTCGTGCAGCACGACGATGCCACCGCGGATGGCACCCTCCGGCCGAAACACGGTCAGCGGTACCTGCCCCGACCCGTCCGGCAACCGGGCCGCGGCAGTGTGGATTCCCGACATACCGTCCACGATGACACGACCCACCACGACCGTGCACGCAATCGCCGGGCGCATAATCGGCTGGTGACCCCACGGACCCGCCCCGACCTCACCTCGATCCCGTCCTATGTGCCCGGCCGCAGTTTCCCGGGCGCGATCAAGCTCGCCAGCAACGAGACCACCGTCGGTCCCCTGCCCAGCGTGCGCGACGCGATCGCCGAGGCGGCGTACACGGTCCACCGGTATCCGGACAACATGGCGGCCGTGCTCATCGGCGCGCTGGCCGGGCGGCTGGGGGTGAAGCCGGAGAACATCGCCGTGGGCAACGGCTCGGTGAGCCTGTGCCAGGAACTGGTGCTCTCGACCTGCAACGACGGCGACGAGGTCGTGTTCTCCTGGCGGTCGTTCGAGGCGTACCCGGTGGTGACGGCGGTGGCCGGCGCGAAGTCGGTGCCGGTGCCCAACACCCCGGAGCACGGCCACGACCTCGACGCGATGCTCGCCGCGATCACCGACCGCACCCGGGTGGTGTTCGTCTGCAACCCCAACAACCCGACCGGGGCGCTGCTGGGCAGAGCGGAGCTGGAACGGTTCCTCGACGCGGTGCCGCCGCAGGTGCTCGTCGCGCTCGACGAGGCCTACTTCGAATACGCCCGCCCGAAGCCCGGCGAGGAGCAGGCGGACGGGATCGCGCTCGCCGCCGGCCGGCCGAACGTCGTGGTGCTGCGGACCTTCTCGAAGGCCTACGGCCTGGCCGGCCTGCGGGTCGGCTATCTCGTCGGCGACCCGTCGGTGATCAAGGTCCTGAACAAGGTGCACACCCCGTTCAGCGTCAGCTCGCTCGCACAGCAGGCGGCCATCGCGTCCCTGGCGGCGGCCGACGAACTGCTCGAGCGCACCGACAGCGTGCTCGCCGAGCGCGACCGGGTGCGGACGGCGCTCGTGGACGCCGGCTATCCCGTGCCGGAGAGCTACGCCAACTTCGTGTGGTTGCCGCTCGGTGACCGGTCGGCGGCGTTCTCCGAGGCGTGCGCGGAGGCCGGTGTGCTGGTGCGCCAGTACGCGGACGACGGGGTGCGGGTGACCATCGGCGATCCGCACGAGAACGACGCGTTCCTCGCATTTGCGACCGGCAAGGGCGTCGAGATCGCGGAAATCTCGAAGCCCTGACCTGCGCAGGAACGCCTACGAGACCCAACCGTTATCGCCGGGTGGCGATCGCGTGACCATCCGTTGGCACACTCGTCCGGTCGGCTACGGAAGTTGGAGTGTGCGGATGGGTTCAGGCGTGGCACGCCGGTGGACCCTGTCCGCGGCCCTGCTGACCGGCGCGCTGTGGACGTCGCTCGCCGTGGCCCCCGCGACCGCGATCCCCCCGGACGCCCTGCCGCTGCGGCTCATCGCCTTCCGCGACCTGCACGGCAGCCTCCTCCCGCCCCAGGGCCCCCGCAGCGACGTCGTCCGCTCCGACGGCGCATCCGTTCCGGCGGGCGGCGCCGCATATCTCGCCGCCTACGTCCGGCAGCTGCGCTCGCAGGCGGACAACTCGGTGCTCTACTCCGTCGGCGACACCTGGGGCTCGTCCCCGATCGAGTCGGCGATGTTCCACGACGAACCCACCGTCGACCTGCTCAACGGCCTCGACGTGACCGCGGCCGCCCTCGGCAACCACGAGTTCGACAACGGCTACGCCGAGTTGCAGCGCCTGCGCGACGGCGGCTGCCACCCGGAGGGCTGCCGGTACGACGAGGAGTACGCCGGAGCCACCTTCCCGCTGATCGCGGCGAACGTCGCCGACGCCGACGGCAGCCCCGCGGCCCTGCCGTTCACCGTGGACTACGTCGACGGTGTGCCGGTCGGCGTCATCGGCATCGCCCCCCACGACACGCCGCAGGTGGTGCGCGGCGACGACATCGCCGGCCTGCAGTTCACCGACGAGATCACGGCCGTCGACCGCACCGCCGACGCGCTCGATGCCCTCGGCATCCGCTCGATCGTCCTACTCTACAAGGGCGCGTTGACGCCGCCCGCCGGGACCGACCCGTGCGACGCCACCGCCGGGCCCGCGCGCAGCCTCGCCACCCAGGTGTCGCCGAAGGTGGATGTCATCGTCACCGCGGACGGCGACGACAGTTTCAACTGCAGCTACCCCGACCCGGCGGGCAGTCCCCGGACCGTGCTGCAGGGCGCCTCGCACGGGCGCATCATCTCGGTCGCGGACCTGACGATCGACCGGGAGAGCCGCGACGTGCTGCGCGACCGCACCCACGCGTTCAATCAGATCGTGACGCACGACATCGCCCCCGACCCGCGCACGCAGCAGTTCGTGGACCGGGCCGTCGACGAGTCGCGCGACGTCGCCGAACGCGTCGTCGGCCGCATCGCCGCCGACCTGACCCGCGATACCGCGCCCAGCGGCGAGTCGGCCCTCGGCAACCTCGTCGCGGACGCGCAGCTGGCGGCCGCCGAACCCGCCGGGGCGCAGCTCGCGCTCACGAATCCCGGTGGAGTGCGCGCCGACCTGCTGCATTCCGGTGACGGGGTCGTCACCTACGGCGACGCCTACGCAGCCCAGCCGTTCGGGAACCGGCTGCAGGTGCTCGAGCTCACCGGTGCGGAACTGGTCGGGATCCTCGAGCAGCAGTTCCAGCAGGACGGAACCGGCGCGGGCCGCGAACGGATCCTCGCGCCGTCGCACACCCTGCGCTACGTCCTCGACCGGGCCGCGGCGCCCGGCAGCCGGATCCGGGATGTCACGATCGCCGATCGGCCGCTCGATGCGGCCGCGGCCTACCGGGTGGTCGTCAACGGGTTCCTCGCCGAGGGCGGCGACGGATTCACCGGGTTCACACAGGCGCGACGGGCGACGGGGGCGGGTGCCGAGCTCGACGCCCTGAACGACTACCTGGCACAGCACGCGCCCGTCCCGCCGCCGGCCACCGACCGCATCGCGCTGCCCTGACGGAACCGCTCAGCCGAGACCGAGGGCGCGTTCGAGCGTCGGCCAGGCGGTGCGCAGGTCGTCCTGCCAGTAGGGCCACGAATGCGTGCCGTACGGGCGGTAGACGATGGTGGCGGGGATTCTCAGCTCCCGCAGCCGCCGGTCGAAGCCGATCGTGCACACGAAGGCGCCGACCTCGAGCGGTCCGCCCACGTCGAGAGCCTCCGCGTCGGGGCCGACGTCGTACGGGCCGGGCAGGCCGTTACCGGTGCTGATGAAGATCTCCTTGCCGCGCAGCCGCTCGGCCAGGGCGTACGGGTCGTGTGCCGCCCACGCCGGATCCCCCGGTGCACCCCACATGTTGTCCGGATTGCCGCCCTTGTAGGCGACGGTCCCGCGCACCGCGTCCTGCGCGGACGCCTTCGACGTGTCCAGGCAGCCGCTCAGCGCGGCCACGCCCCGGTACAGGTCCGGATTCCGGGCGATCAGGCTCGCCGCCCCCGTCGCGCCCATCGACAGTCCGCCGATGGCGTTCACTCCGTTGCCCGCGAAGCGGGCGTCGATCAGCGGCGGCAGTTCCTTCGTCAGGAAGGTCTCCCACGCGTTCACGCCCAGAACGGGGTCCGGCGCGAGCCAGTCCGTGTAGTAGCTGGCGGTACCGCCGATCGGCAGCACCACGTTCACGTTCTTGTCGGCGACGAAGTCGACGAGGTCCGTGCGCTGCGTCCACGTGCTCTCGCGGTAGTCCGACTCGGCGCCGGCGCTGACGCCGTCGAGCAGGTAGAGGGACGGGCGCGGCCCGTCCCCGGCGGGGTGCAGGACCTGCACCTGGACGACCCGCTGCATCGACGGCGAGGACACGAACACCGCCGAGCGTCGAGCGGTGAGGGACTCCACCCGATCCACCCGCGCGGATGCCGCCGGCTCGGCGGACACGACGGACGTCACGGACAGTGGCAAAACGAACGCCGCGACGAGCGTCGCGACCACAGCTCTGAGCATCAACTTCCTTCGTCCCCCGACTTCGGAAAATCCGATTCCACAGTACGGACCGGGGCGGGTCAAGAAAGTGGGGCTCGTCACCAACGCGGATCGCCGCCCTTGGTGACGGTGGGGCACCGCGTCGCCGGCTACGGCTGTGGGGTCGGTTCCGGCGGGGTCCACGCCCGGTCCGTCGGCAGGTACGACCGGAACATCAGCACGAATTCCCCGGGCGGCGCCGGCAGCCAGTTCGAGCCGCCCGACACCGGCGGCCGGGACGAGACCCACACGTCGAGCGCACCGTCGGGACCACGGACCAGTCCGGGCGTCCGGTCGCCGACGGCGTAGCGGTCGACAGGGTTGGCGACGAGGAACATGTCGGGGCCGTACACGGTGACGGACCAGAAGCCGCGGTCGTCCACCGGCGGCCCCTCGGGCGGGAAGCGCAGGAGGTAACCGGCCTCGCCCCGCAGCGCCGATCCGTCCGCCGCGGTGCGGGCCACGTGGTACGTCGATTCCTCCGGCACGTTCGCGCCGAGCCCGATCGTCGCGACCACCGCGCGCTGCAGGTAGTCGGTGCCGTACCGGCCCGCGGTCGCCAGCGAGCCCCACACCGCACCGGACTGCTCGCCCGAGTCGACGAGGTCCCGGATGCGTCGCTCGCCGCGGATCACCCCGGTGGCGAGTGCGGCGACGGTGTCCGCCGGCCCGGCACTCGGCCGGGCGCCGGGCCCGACCCCGAGGCCGGCGAGTTCGTCGAGCAACGGTCCGTCGGCGGGCGGTGGTGGGTTCGCGGCCAGGATCGCCGACAGCTCGTCGAAGAACTGCGGCCCCGACGCCGCGAGCGCCTGCGGGTCGGGGTTGCTTCCGCACGCGGTCGGCGGCAGCGGTGGCGGCGCATCGGCGACGGGGGCGGTCAGCACGGTGAGCGAGTACTGCCGCTGCACGGCCCGGGCGGCCTCGAGGTCGGTCTGCGCCTCGACGAGAGTCCGGCCGATCATCCAGGCGTCCCACGTGGGTGACTCGATCACGGCCGCTCCCGCCGGCAGCGGACCGTCCCATCCCGGTGGGACGACGACGTGGGCGCCCGCGGCCGATCCCGTCGCCCGGGTGCCGACGTTGGCGAAGACGTCGGTATAGATGTCGAGAAATTGGAAGTCGAAGTACCGATCCCCCACCTCCGGGTGCGTGAGCAGCACCGGTCCTTCCCGAAGATCCAGCCACGCAATCGAATACAGTGTGTCGACGTTGGGGGCGACGACGACGCGCGAGGTGGGATCGGCCGTCGCGGACTGGTGGTGGAGCCGGTTCACCGGCAGCAGGCAGAGCATGTTCGCCCGGGTCCGCGCGAGCGTCACGGGCGCGTAGCCGTAGACGTAGCCGTCGGTGGCCACGTCGACCGCGGTCCGCTCCGGTTCCGCTGCCGGATGCGGCGCCGCGCAGGCGGTCAGCAGGCCCACCGCGAGCGCTGCCGCCGCCCGAGCTGCTGTGCCAGCCATTCCGTCAGTGTAGGAGGCGAGAACGCGTTCCTGGAGCGACACTCGCCGTCGGATCCGGGCGCTCCGGTGCCACCTGCGCGCGTCCGACGACGAAGCCCGTCACCTGCACACACGCCGCAGGTGACGGGCTCTCCTTCCGGCGGAAGCGGAGGGATTTGAACCCCCGGTCGCTCTCACGACGCTCGCTTTCAAGGCGAGTGCATTCGGCCGCTCTGCCACGCTTCCGTGGCAAATCCTAACCACACCTGTCGTCGACGGCCGCCTCCACCTTGGTGAAGATCTCGGAGAGGGTCCGGATCTGCGTCCTCGTGAGCAGGTCGACGAGGTTGCGGCGCACACCGGCGACGTGCGTGGGCGCGGCCTCGGTGAGCCGGCGGCGGCCCTCGTCGGTGAGGGTGGCGAGGACGCCGCGGCCGTCCTCGAGGCAGGAACTGCGCACCACCATCGACGCGGCCTCCATGCGGCGGATCTGGTGGGTGAGGCGACTGCGGGACGACAGCACCCCGTCGGCGAGGTCGCTCATGCGCAGCGCCCCGTCGGGAGCCTCGGAGAGCAGCACCAGGATCCGGTACTCGGCCAGGGACAGGCCGTGCGCCTCCTGCAGGTCGCGATTGAGTCGATCCATGAGCCGGTGATTGCCGTCGATGTAGGCCCGCCATGCCCGCTGCTCGTCCGTGTCGAGCCAGCGCGGATCGGGACGGTCGGCATGCAGTTCGGCTGTCACGCGGGCAGTGTAGAGGCAGGCCGTCGTCTGTGTTACTCGCCGGTCAGTTCGCTGCGTGTCGCCCCTGCGTCGGCGTGTCGCGATAGCGTCGAACCCATGCGCGCAATCACGATCACCGAACCCGGCGGCTCCGGGGTCATGCAGTGGGCCGAGCAGCCCGACCCCACCCCCGGTCCCGGACAGGTCCTGATCGACGTGGCCGCGACGGCCGTCAACCGTGCCGATCTGCTGCAGCGCCGCGGCCTGTACCCGCCGCCGCCCGGGTCGAGCGACGTCCTGGGTCTCGAATGCTCGGGGGTGATCGCCGAACTCGGTGAGGGCGTGAGCGGCTGGTCGATCGGCGACCGGGTGTGCGCGCTGCTGACCGGCGGCGGCTACGCCGAGCAGGTCGTCGTCCCTGCCGGACAGGTCCTGCCCGTGCCGGAGGGCGTGGATCTCGCGGTGGCGGCGTCACTGCCCGAGGTGGCGTGCACCGTGTGGTCGAACGTGGTGATGGCGGCGGGCCTGCGCCGCGGTGAGGTGCTGCTCGTGCACGGCGGTGGGGGCGGCATCGGCACCCACGCCATCCAGGTCGGCAAGGCGCTGGGCGCGAAGGTCGCGGTGACCGCGTCGGCCGGCAAGCTCGACTACTGCCGTGAGCTCGGCGCCGACCTCGCGATCGACTACCGCTCGCAGGACTTCGTCGCCGAGGTCCGAGGCCGGTTCGGCGGCGCCGACGTGGTGCTCGACAACATGGGCGCGGCCTACCTGTCCCGCAACGTCGACGTGCTCTCCCCCGACGGCCGGCTCGTGGTGATCGGCATGCAGGGCGGCGCGAAGGGCGAGCTCAACCTCGGCAAGCTGCTCGCCAAGCGCGGGCACGTCCTCGCCACGGGCCTGCGCGGGCGGCCGGAGACCGGCCGTTCCGGCAAGAGCACGATCGTCGCGCAGGTTCGCGAGCACGTGTGGCCGATGATCGCCGAGGCCCAGGTCCGGCCCGTCGTACACGCAGAGGTGCCGATCACCGAGGCCGCGCGGGCCCACGAGATGCTGGATTCCCCCGACACCGTCGGCAAGGTCGTGCTGCGCATCGATCGGCACTAGGCCGGTCGGCCCGGTCAGGAGGCGGTGAGGTTGCGCAGCTCGCGCACCAGCTGGTCGAGCTCGTAGCGGGTGGTGTACGGGGCCAGGCCGATGGTGACCGCGCCGCCCTCGTCGCTGACGCCGAGCGAGTCGAGCAGGCGGCTCGTGCCGCGGCTGACCGCGACGGTGGCGATGCGACGGTCGGCGAGATGCGCGGCGACCTTCTCGGCGGGCACCCCCGCGACGGTGAAGCTCAGCGTCGGCACGCGGCTCGACGCACGGCCGATCACCATCACGTCGGGCAGGTTGTCGAGCAGGCGCATCAGCCGCTCGAACAGCTGGTCCTGGTAGCCCTGCAGCGAACTGATCGACGTTTCGAGACGCTCGCGGCGCGTGCCGGTCGCCTCGTCGTCGAGGGCCGCGAGGAAGTCGACGGACGTGACGAGCCCGGCGAGCATCGCGAACTGATGGCCGCCGACTTCGAGCCGCTCGGGGCCGCGTGCGTGCGGATCCAGGGAGACCGCCGGGATCCGGTCGAGTTGCGCCGGGTCGCGGAACACCAGGGCGCCGACCTGCGGTCCCCCCCACGCGGACGCGTTGACCGCGAGCACGTCGGCGCCGAGTTCGTGGATGTCGACGTGCGCGTAGGGCGCGGCCCCGGCTGCGTCGACCACCATGAGCCCGCCGACCTCGTGGAGCCGGTCGGCGGCGACGCGCACGTCCGGCGCGGAACCTACGAGCGACGACGCGGCGGTCAGCGCGACGAGCCGGGTGGTGGGAGTGATCAGTTCCTCGAACTGCCAGCTCGGCAGCTCGCACGTCTCGATCTCGACCTCGGCCCACCGGACCTGGGCGCCGTAGCGGCTCGCGACGCGCAGCCACGGTGCCACGTTGGCCTCGTCGTCCAGCCGGGACAGCACGAGCCCGGTGCCGAGCCCGAGCCGGGAACTGAGCGACTCCGCGAGCCAGGCCAGCAGGACCGCCCGATCCGGTCCGAGCACCACACCCGCCGGGTCACCGCCGACGAGATCGGCGACGGCGACGCGCGCCGCCTGCAGCAGCGACGCGCTCCGACGGTTGGAGGTGTGCCGGCCCGTCGGGGACGCCGCGGCGTTGCGGAATGCCGTCGACACCGCGCGGGAGACCGCGTCGGGAATCTGCATTCCGGCCTGTGGGTCGAGATGGATCCAACCGTCGCCGAGCGAGGGAATCAACCCCCGGATCCGGGCAACGTCGTAAGCCATGCGTGACACTCTAAATCCCGGTGTCAATCGTGTGTCGTCCACGTCGGTCCCGTACGCCCTCCGAAGGTGCACGTACGGAGCGCAATGTCGGGTGAAACCTCCCGTATCGGGAACCTGACTCGGCAACGGCACCGGCGAGAGGACAAGATGGAACCATGACGCATTCGGAGAATGAGCACGTCCTCGTGATCGGACCCGACGGCAATCCCGTCGCGGTCCAGCGCGACGGTACCGCCTCCGGTGATCCGCGGGAGTCCGCCGCCGAGCCCCAGGAGAAGCCGGATGACGCCGAGTCGCTCGCCGACATGGTCGAGCAGCCGGCGAAGGTCATGCGGATCGGCACCATGATCAAGCAGCTGCTCGAGGAGGTCCGCGCCGCGCCGCTCGACGATGCGAGCCGTGCCCGTCTGCGCGAGATCCACCAGTCCTCCATCCAGGAGCTCGGCGAGGGCCTCGCCCCGGAACTGCGCGAGGAACTCCAACGGCTCGCGTTGCCCTTCGGTCAGGACGAGGTGCCGTCCGACGCGGAGCTGCGGATCGCGCACGCTCAGCTCGTCGGTTGGCTCGAGGGCCTGTTCCACGGCATCCAGACGGCACTGTTCGCGCAGCAGATGGCGGCGCGGGCGCAGCTCGAGCAGATGCGTCAGGGTGCGCTGCCGCCGGGCATGCTGGGGGGCGGACCGCGCCCCGACGAACGGCACGGCCCGGGACCGGGTGCCCCGGGTACCGGTCAGTACCTGTAGCGACGGCCCGTCCACGATCCCCGGTAGGCTCGGACCTCGTGTCAGCTTCTGCCCTCGATCCCGAGCCCACCGCCGCGGACTCTCCGGTGGTGTCGGATTCGCAGACCTTCCGGCGCGGCCTGAAGGATCTGCGCGACGGCTTCGCCCAGCGCGAGCTGTGGCTCAGCCTGGCCTGGCAGGACATCAAGCAGCGCTACCGGCGCTCGGTCATCGGTCCGTTCTGGATCACCATCGCCACCGGTGTCCAGGCCACCGCCATCGGCATCCTGTACGCCGCGCTGCTGGACATTCCGCTCGACGAGTTCCTGCCGTACGTGACGGTCGGACTGATCGTCTGGAACATGATCAGCGCCTCCATCCTGGAGGGCTCGGAGGTGTTCATCGCCAACGAGGGCCTGATCAAGCAGTTGCCGTCGGCGCTGAGCGTGCACATCTACCGGCTCGTGTGGCGGCAGTTGCTGTTCTTCGCCCACAACCTCGTGATCTACGTGATCATGATCTTCGCCTTCGGAGTGTGGCGAGACCTGACCTGGACGTCCCTCGCGGCGATCCCGGCGCTGGGCCTGATCGTGCTCAACGCCGTCTGGGTGGCGATCCTGTTCGGCATCTTCGCCACCCGCTACCGCGACATCGCCCCGATCCTGTCCAGCCTCACACTGCTGCTGTTCGTGCTCACCCCGATCATGTGGACGACGCAGAGCCTCGAGGCGCAGGGCGGGCAGGCCGCCCAGCGCGTCAAGCTGGCCGAGATCAACCCGCTGTTCCACTACCTCGACATCATCCGGGCGCCGATGATCGGCCAGGACCAGCAGGCCTACCACTGGTACATCGTGCTGGCGATCACCGTGGCCGGCTGGGGACTGGCGCTGCTGGCGCTGCGTAAGTACCGGGCCCGCGTGCCCTACTGGGTCTAAGGGGCCGTCATCATGACCGAACATGTGAGCATCGAGACGCGCGGCGCGTGCGTCGACTTCCCGATCTTCGACGCGAAGACCCGGTCGCTGAAGAAGGCGTTCCTCGGCAAGGCCGGCGGTTCGATCGGCCGCAACAACTCCGACGTGGTGGTGGTGGAGGCGCTGCGCGACATCACCCTTTCGCTGAAGGAAGGCGACCGCATCGGCCTCGTCGGTCACAACGGCGCCGGCAAGTCCACACTGCTGCGGCTGCTGGCGGGGATCTACGAGCCCACGCGCGGCAGCGCCCGGATCCGGGGCCGCGTCGCGCCGGTGTTCGACCTCGGCGTGGGCATGGACCCGGAGATCTCCGGCTACGAGAACATCATCATCCGCGGGCTGTTCCTCGGTCAGACCCGCAAGCAGATGCTCGCGAAGATGGACGAGATCGCCGAGTTCACCGAGCTCGGCGAGTACCTGAACATGCCGCTGCGCACGTATTCGACCGGCATGCGGGTCCGCGTCGCGATGGGCGTGGTCACCAGCATCGACCCCGAGATCCTGCTGCTCGACGAGGGCATCGGCGCGGTCGACGCCGACTTCATGAAGAAGGCGCGGGTGCGCCTGCAGAAGCTCGTGGAACGCTCCGGCATCCTCGTCTTCGCCAGCCACTCCAACGAGTTCCTCGCGCAGCTGTGCGAGCGCGCGCTGTGGATCGACCACGGGCAGATCCGCATGGAGGGCGGCATCGAGGAGGTCGTGCGCGCCTACGAGGGCGACGACGCGGCCGACCATGTGCATCACGTCATCGCCGAGCTGGAACGCGAGCAGGGGCTGCCGCAGGAGCGCTCGGCGTGAGCGAACGCATCGTCGGGGTGGTGGTCACCCACCGGCGGCGCGAGCAGCTGGCACAGTCGCTGAAGATCCTGAGCGCCCAGACCCGGCCGCTCGACCACCTGGTGGTCGTCGACAACGCCGACGAGGAGGCCGTGCGCGACCTCGTCGAATCGTGCCCCCTGCCCACCAGCTACCTCGGGTCCAAGCACAACCTCGGCGGCGCCGGCGGCTTCGCCCTGGGCATGCTGTACGCGCTGTCGCTCGGTGCGGACCGGGTGTGGCTCGCCGACGACGACGGCCGCCCGGAGGGCCCCGACGTCCTCGCGACACTGCTCGAGTGCGCGCAGCGGCACGGCCTGGCGGAGGTGTCGCCGGTGGTGTGCGACATCGACGACCCCGACCGTCTCGCGTTCCCGTTGCGCCGGGGCGTGGCGTGGCGTCGTCACCGCAGCGAACTCGGCGACGTCGAGAGCGACGATCTGTTGCCGGGCATCGCGTCGCTGTTCAACGGTGCCCTGTTCACCGCCGCCGCGATCGACGCGGTGGGCGTGCCGGACCTGCGGCTGTTCGTGCGCGGCGACGAGGTGGAGGTGCACCGTCGCCTGGTCCGCTCGGGTCTGCGGTTCGGCACCTGCCTGCGCACCGCCTATCTGCACCCCAACGGCGCCGACGAGTTCAAGCCGATCCTCGGCGGCCGGATGCACACCCAGTACCCGGACAACGACACGAAGCGGTTCTTCACCTACCGCAACCGCGGCTACCTGCTCTCACAGCCCGGTCTCCGCCGGTTGCTGCCACAGGAATGGGTGCGGTTCGGCTGGTACTTCCTCGTCAGCCGCCGGGACCCTGCCGCGCTCCGCGAATGGGTGCGGCTGCGCAAGCTGGGCCGGCAGGAACGGTTCGAGCGGCCTGTGTGAGGGACCGACTATCGGGCCGAATGTCACATTGCGTCGATGGAACCGGCGCAATGTGACATTCGGCCGGGTGGGAGGGCGCGATTGCGCCCTATCGGCCCACTGTCTAGGTTCGGGGCTAGGTCTCGACGGGCACGGGAGGGCGCGATGCTGGGGCGTTGGCGGGCGACGACCCGGGGCAAGCTGCAGCGTGCCGTCGCCGAGGTCGTCGACCTCTCGGCGCGACGCACCCGCGAGCTGCAGGAGAACCACCACGACCGGATTCTCGCCGAGCTGACCGCGACCACCGCGGAGCTGCGGCAGGTACTGGCCGAGCTCGCACAGACCCGTTCGGAGGTGGGCCTGCTCCGGGACCGCGTCGCCGATCTCGAGCACCGGCAGCGCCGCGACCTGCGCTATGCGATGGACCGCGCCGCGACCGACACCGCCGCGGCGTTCGCGGTCGCGAACATGCCCACCGCCGCGGTCCTCGACACCCCGCACGACACCCTGCGGTTCGCGCTCGACCGGGTGTCCCGGCCCGGCCTGGCCCTCGAGTTCGGGGTCGCGTCGGGCACCACGTTGCGGATCGTCGCCGACGCGTTGGGCGCGGACCACCCGGTGTTCGGGTTCGACGTCTTCACCGGACTGCCGGAGGCATGGCGCAGCGGGTTCCCCGCCGGGGAGTTCGCGCAGGACACCCCGCCCGACGTGCCCGGCGCCGAGCTGGTGCCCGGCCTGTTCGCCGACACCCTTCCCCGCTTCCTCGCCGCACATCCCGGCGACGTCGCGTTCGTCCACCTCGACGCCGACCTCTACTCGTCCACGACGACGGTGCTCGACCTGCTCGAGGACCGCCTGGTGCCCGGCACCGTGCTGGTGTTCGACGAGTTCTTCAACTATCCCGGCTGGCAGCGGCACGAGTACCGGGCGTGGACCGAGTTCGTCGCGCGCACCGGACTCGCGTTCGAGTACCTGGCGTACACGGCCGACAACGAGCAGGTCGTCGTGCAGCTGCGGTGAACCGTCACCGCACGAAACGGATCACCTGGCTGACGTTGAACTGCCGGCGCTCGTCGATCCGGAAACCGGCATGCACGAGCCCGGCGTACTCCGGGGTCGACTCGAACCGGTGCGGTGGAAGCGTCCACCACTGATTCGACGTGTGATAGACCCGCTGCTCGGTCGTCCGCTCGGCGTCCGCGAAGAACCACACCACCTCGCACGTGGGCAACTGCCCCGCGACAGCCTGGAACGGGAGATTCTCGTCCCACAGCCAGCCCTCGGCGGCCGCGGTCCGTCCGAGCCCCAGGTCGCGGGTCCCCGCGAACGTGTCCGGGCGCGCGGTCTGCACCAGCCGCTGCGACGCCGGGTTCCATGCGGCGCCGCCGAACAGCACACAGTCGCCCGGCGCCAGCCGGCCGGCGACGTCGCGGTTGACCGTGCTGAAGTCCATGCCGCTGGGGTCGGACCACGGGGAGCGCTGCGCGACGAACGACGGCACGGTCAGCAGCACCAGCGCACCGGTGACACCGACCGTCACCCACGGCCGCACGGCCACGGCGGCGACGGAGACCGCACCGATGAGGGCTACCGCCGGCGTCGTGAACGTCAGATACCGGTCCAGGTAGACCGGGGACGCGACGAGCGAGTACGCCACGAGCATCGCCATCGGCACGACGATCCACGGCACGGCCACCGCGAGAACACCGTGCCGCTGCGCCCGCATGCGTCGCCGCACAGACGCGACGAGCCCCACGACGACCAGGACCGTGAATGCCGCCGCGAACCAGGGGGCGCCCACGAACCACTGGTACTCCCACACGATCCGCGGCAGGTTCCGGTCGAGCGGCGGAATCCACGTGGTCTGCCCCGCCTGGGCGAACGCCTCCAGCACGAGCGGGCTCGCCGCCGCCGACCCCGCCACGACCGCCCCCAGCCACGCGAGTCCGCGGCGCCGCAGGTCACCCCGCAACGCCACGGTGATCAGATGGGCCGGTATCAGCGCGACCGTGTACAGGAACAGCACCACCGACAGTGCGAGCACAGCGGCGTACGCCAGCCACCATCGGACCCGGCCCGACTCGCACGCCACGAGCAGCAGCACGGTCAGCCATACGGCGGCGGCCGCGGACGGGGCATAGCTGCGGGCCTCGACCGCAGCCCACGTCACGCGCGGCAGCAGCAGGAAGACGACACCCGCGAGCACGCCCAGCCGCCGGTCGGCGAGTTTCCAGCCCAGCACGACCACACCCCCGGCCGCGGCGCCCACGGCCAGGACGCTCGGCAGCCGCGCCGAGAATTCCGAAGCCCCGAAGACGGCGAACCAGTACCGCATCGCCACGTAGTAGAGGCCGTGGACGATATCGACGTTACCGAGCACCCGGTCCAGGTCGACGCGGGAGCGCTGCGCCACCGAGAGGGTGGCCAGCTCGTCGTACCAGAAGGAGGGCCGCCCGGTGCCCAACGCTGCGACGATCGAACCCAGCAGTGCGATGAGGACAGCATCCCGCGCGCACGCCGTGGTCCGATCGGCCATCGGCTACTTCCCGTACAGGCGGGCCCAGTTCTCCCGGCTGGTCAGCTGCGGCATGGCCTCGCGATACCGCAAGGACACCGCGGGGGTCTCCTTCTTCAAGGCCTGCAGCGCGCGCACACCGCGCCGGAGCAGCGCGACGGCCCGCTCCTTGTCCCGCTTGCGCACGCGGACCCCTTCCTGGGACGCGTCGGTGACCACGGCGTGCGAGAACAGCGACACGTGCCACCAGTGCGCATCCGACGACGGGATGGCGACCGGATGCGCCGGGAGGCGACCGCGCCACTGGTTGAGGGTGCGCTTGGCCAGTACCGCCCACTCGAGGCTCTTGCGCGGGTACGGGCCGGCCGGGGTGATGAACATGTCGGCCGGACGCAGGCCCGGCACGTTGTTCGCGTTGTGGCGGATGGTCTCACCGTATTCCGCGCGCTCGCGCCGGATGGCGGCCGCGGCCTCCATGCCGCCGTCGTGCAGGAACTCGGGCCCCCGCAGGAAGTCCTCGACGGCCTTGATCAGGGTGAAGGCCATCCCGTACTGCATCGAGACGAGGTACCGGAACAGGTCGGTCCGCAACTGCTTGGCGAGTGCCTTGCCGTCGAGTTCGGTGTGCAGGGCCGCGGTGATCATGGCGTTGCGGAGGTTGAAGTAGCGGTGCCACTCGTCCCAGTCCTTCCACGCGAAATCCGCGTGCCACACCGCGGCACCGGGCAGCGTGACGGTCGCGACGCCGTTCGCCCGCGAGCGGTAGCCGTACTCGATGTCGTCCCACTGGAAGAACAGGGGCAGCGGATAGCCGACCTTCTCCACGACCTCCGACGGGATCAGGCACGACCACCACCCGTTGTAGCCGGCGTCGACCCGGATGTCCTGCTGCTTCTTCAGCGTGCTCTTGTCCGCGAGCGCGTTCTTCACCTCCAGCCCGGCCTGGAGCCGCTGCAGGTCTGCGACCTCGGCCCCGACGTGGACCCGGTCGGGATGCAGCAGGTACAGCATCTGCGCGCCGACGATCGCGGGCTCGACGGTGCAGTTCGCGAACATGTTGAGCCGGACCACCGCCTCCGGTTCGCACAGGACGTCGTCGTCCATGAACACGATGTTGGCTCCGGGGTTCCGCGCGGAGCCGGCGACCTCGTACAGGCCGCGGGTGAATCCGCCGGCGCCGCCCAGGTTGGGCTGCGTGATGTAGACGAGCTTGTCGCCGAGTTCGGAGGCGACGCGCTGGAACTCCTGCCGGGTCTCCACCCGGTCGGTGCCCTGATCGATCACGTACACCGACTGCACGTCGGCCAGCGCGATCGGGTCGTCCGCCATGGCGGCCAGCGTCGCCGCGCAGTCGTCGGCGCGGTTGAAGGTGCAGATGACGACGGCGGCCGGCCGCAGGGACTTCGGTGCCGGCACCGTCCACCGGGCGTTCTCGACGGCCAGTTCGCCGGAGCCGGTGGAGATCCGTGCGAACAGGGCACCGCCGTCGACGAACCGGTCGATCGGGGTGGACACCGTCACCGTCGCGGGCGCGCCGTTCGACGACACGGTGGTCGTGGCGACGATCCGTCGCCGGCCCCGGGCATCGGTGGCGACCAGTTCGATGCAGCCGTCCCCGTCGACCTCGGCGACGAACTCGACCTCGGTGACGGCGGTCCAGCGCTGCCAGTAGCTGGCGGGGAATCTGCCGAAGTAGGTGTCCGTTTCGACACGGCTCCGGCGGCCGAGACGCATCCTGGTCCGCTCACGGTCGACGGTCCCCTTGACGGTGACGTACATGTCGTCGCTGACCAGCGGAGACGGCCCCGCGAACAGCGCACGCTGAGCGGTCGGACGGGTCGCGGGGCGCCCCGTGACGGACGAACCGTCAGCTGCGGTGCCGACCCCTCCCGTCGGTTCGATCGCAGCGAATTCGGCCTTGTCCATCCGTCGAAACACCTTTCGGAACCTTGCTGCCCCCCAGGACACAACTCGTCCCAGGCTACCAACGGACCGGGGACCGGCCGACGTCCCCGCGGATCCACCCCCGCGCCCGGCCGGTCGTCGCCCGGCCCACCCCCGTTATCCTTGGCCTCTGGCCAGCCTCGTCCCTGGCCTCCGGCCAGCCCCGTCCCCGACCTCTGGAGCACATGTGACCTCCGCCGTCGTGCCCGCGGTGACGACGCGGCGGCAGCGCCGGACGTGGGGTGCCGCAGTGGCAGCGATGGTGACGGTCACCTACCTGGTGATCCTGGCGGCCGACGATCGATGGTTCTACACCGACGACACGGAATCGGGTGCGGTACCGAACTGGATCTTCCTCGGCCGGATCCTGCGGACCGGACAGCTTCCGAGCCTCGTGCCGGAACAGTGGATGGCCGGGAACTACCCGGTCGAGGGGCAGGGCGGCCTCTGGAATCCGCCGCAGCTGCTCGTCAACCTGATCGCGCCGTCCGTCGACAATATGGTGCTGCTCTCGACCGGCGTGAAGTGGGCGTTCTCCGTCGTCCTGGCGCTGGGCGTGTACCGGATCTGCCTGGAGTACGGCGCTCGCGCGACGTGGGCGGCGGTGGCCGGCGCCGCCGTCCCGTTCACCGGGTTCGCGCTCTTCTTCGACCAGGCGACCTGGGTCACGGCCCTCACCGGGTCGGCGTGGGTGGCCCAGGCGTGGGCCAGTTCGCTCCGCTACCTGCGCGGACGCTCCGGTCCCCTGCCGGCGTTCGTGTTCCTGTACCTCGCCGTCAGCGTCGGCTACGTCTTTCCCGCGCTCGTCGCCGGGATCCTCACGGGCTGCCTCATGATCGGCGAACGGATCCATCGGCACTCGTGGCGGCCCTCGCTGCGGCTGGCGGTGGTCGCGAGCTGCGCCGCCGCGGGCGGGTTGATCACCTACCTGCCCGGGGCGCTGTCCAGCTCCGTCACCTGGCGCTCCGACCAGGGCTTCCAGAACGACAACTTCCTCACGGCACCTTGGTCGGACACCCTCAACTCCGGCATCCCCTCCGCGCTGCCGGGCATCGAAGCCTGGTTCGGGGAGGTGCAGCCGTTCCCCGTCACCTACATCGCCTGGTTCGCCGTCCCGGCGCTCGCCTTCGTGGACTGGAAGACCGTGCACCGGTCCGTGCGCAGCCTCGCCGGCGCGCTGATCTTCCTCGTCGCCATGCTCATGGCGACGGCCGGCCCCAGCGTGATGGGGCCGTTGCGCTGGCCGGCGCGGCTGCTGCCGATGTTCGCTCTCGCGACACTCGTGGTGGTGTGCGTGCTGATCAGCCGCCACGGCACGCTCCGCAGGATGCGGGTGCGGGCGGGCGCGGCGGCCACGCTCGTGCTGCTGATGACCCTGCGCTCCGGGTCCTCGTCCCCCGAGTTCATGAACCGTCACCTGCTGTGGGCGGGCGCCGTCCTCCTCGTCGGGGCCGCCGTCCTGTGGGTCGCGCTCCGCGCCGGTGAGCGGGCGGTGGCGGCGATCCTGCTGCTCTCGGCGCTGCCCGTCGTGTACTTCCAGGTGGCGTCGACGACACCGCACCCGCTCGCGTGGGATCTGCCGGCTCGGCAGTCGGTCGCGAAGGAGAACTTCCCGGACCGGCCGGGCACCACGCTGCAGCTCGCCGACCGCGAACTGGTGCTGCCGTGGACCGCGAATCCGCAGGGCGTCTACCGCTCCCTCGTGTTCGGCAATTTCGCCAAGTCCCTCGACGAGACGTACGTCAACGCCTACACCCCCATCGGCTTCGAGGAGTTCGCCTTCCACCTGTGCATGCGGCACGACGGCTCGAGCTGCGCCGACGCGTTCGGCGCCGCGTTCGCCACCGAATCGAGCACCGACCGGACGTACGTGGACCTGATGCTCGTGGATCGGGTGGTGCTGCAGCGCCGGCAGTACCCGGACGCCGACTCGGAGCCGGCGCCGCCCGGCTGGCGGTGGGTGCAGTCGCCGCCCGGGTCCGCGGACGCCGTGGACGCGGTGATCCTCGAACGGCTCGCCGGACCGATCAGCGGCCGGAACGGACGCATCTCCTTCACGGAAGGGGTCACCGCCACCCCGGTCTCCGAGGACTACGCGACGAGCCGGGTCCGCGTGAACTCGGTGGACGGCGGACGCGTCGTCTTCGGACGCCTGAACTGGCCCGGCTACTCGGCCACGCTGGACGGCCGGCCCCTGGAACCGCGCTCGGTGGACGGCATGTTCCTCGCGGTGGACATCCCCGCCGGCACCGAGGACGGCGAGCTCGTCGTGCGCTGGACACCGCCGGGCCAGGGAGCCGGGTTCGCCGGCCTGGGCCTCGGCATCGCGGGCGCCGCGGCGATGCAGCTGCTGTACCTCAGAGACCGGCGGAAGGCGCGACGGGAGAATCCGGACGAGGCCGCGGCGCCCGTACCGGCGGCTACCGTGGGCTGAGACGCGACCGGAACACGGTGTAGAACACCCGCCGCTGAAGCGCGGCGAGTTCGGCGCGGCGATTCCCCTGCCACACGTCGGCCGCCCGGAGCCCGCCGGGCAGTTGTTCGGACACCCACCGGTGATAGGCCTTCGCCTGCCGGGCCTGCTCGGCGACGAGGGCCACGCTCCACTGACCGGCACTGACCCGGAAACCGCCGACGACCTGCCGCAGGGCATACAGGTCGCCGTGGAACAGCACCTTCGTGTAGGAGGCCATGTCGATCAGGTAGGGGAAACGACCGTCCCATCCGCCGGCCCGCTCGAGGGCATCGCGGCGCATCATCACGCACATCGGCTCACCGAACACGTTCGTGCCCAGCCGCACGGTGCGCCGGATCGCCTCCCCGCCCGGCACCAGGCCCGACAGTCCCTGGAGACCGCGTCCGCCGATCATCTTCGCGCCTCGCGCGTCGAGAATGTCCCGCTGCGACGCCACCGCCACCGCCGACGGGTGCGCGTCCAGGGCCGCCACCTGGGCCGACAGGGCCCCCGGATACAGCAGGTCGTCGCCGCACACCAGCTTGACGTACTCGCCCGCGGCCTCGGCCGTCACGCGCTGCCAGTTCCGGGGCGCACCACCGCCCGTCGGAGTCGACAACAGGGTCACGCGCCGGTCGCGGGCGTACTTGCCGAGCAGGTCGGCGGTGCCGTCGGTCGAACTGTGGTCGGCGATGATCAGTTCGAAATCCTCGAAGTCCTGCCCGAGCACGGACTCGACCGTCGCCTCGATGAACGGCGCATTGTTGTAGGCCGGAATCACCACGGACAGTTTCGGCCTCGTCACTGCTGCTCATCCCGTCCTCGAACGCACGCCCGGCGCTCGTGGCGGGCCGACTGACGGCGCCACCGTACATCGGCACGGCCCGCACCCGAAAACAGCCCCACCCGGCGTATACACTCCCGACTTGTGAGCAGCGACGACCGGCCGGGGGTGGGCACGCCGCACCGCGTGTCGGTCGTCGTGCCGGTCTATCAGGGCGAACACACCCTGGGTGACCTGCTCGAGCAGATCGTTCCGTGGACCGAGGTGACACTGACCCCCGGTGGCCGTCCCATGGTGGTCGAGGAGGTCCTGCTCGTCCACGACAACGGCCCCGACGACTCGGCCCGCGTCATCCGGGAGCTGGCCGCGAAGTACCCCTTCGTCGCCGGGGTGTGGCTCAGCCGGAACTTCGGCCAGCATCCGGCGACGCTCGCGGGCATGGCGTCGAGTGGCGGCGAGTGGATCGTCACCCTCGACGAGGACGGTCAGCACGATCCCGCCGCCATCGGCGGGCTGCTCGACACCGCGCTCGACGAGGGCGCGACCGTCGTATACGCCAAACCGACGAACGCGGCACCGCACGGCCTGCTGCGCAACGTGGCCTCCAAGGGATCCAAGTGGTTCCTGGCCCGGGTGCTGTCCGTGCCCGACAGCCCCGATTACCAGAGTTTCCGTCTGGTGCTGGGCGAGGTGGGACGTTCCCTCGCCGCCTACGCGGGTTCCGAGGTCTACCTCGACGTCGCGCTGGGGTGGATCGCAGGCAAGGTGAGCACGAGCCCGGTCGCCCTGCGGGAGGAGCAGGGACGTGCGTCCGGCTACCGGCTGCGCACTCTGCTGTCGCATTTCTGGCGGATGGTGCTGTCGAGCGGAACCAAGGGCCTGCGGATGGTGAGCCTGCTGGGCGTGGTCCTGGCCGTGGGCGGGATCCTGTGGGCGGTGTGGGTGCTGGTGTCCTACTTGTTCCTCGGCAACCGTTTCCCGGTGCAGGGCTGGGCCTCGACGACGGTCATTCTGCTGCTGGGATTCGGCGCCGTCCTGTTCTCCCTCGGAGTCATCGCCGAGTACGTGGGGGTGGCGGTGAAGACGGCGATGGGCAAACCGCCGTACCTGATCGTCAGCGATCCCGGCTCCGGTCCGCTGGCCCGCACACAGCGGTATCCCGACCTCGAATCGTTCCGGAGCGGGTAGCCGTGCCGGCGCCGACGTGGGTCGTCGGAAGTGGCGGACTGCTCGGCTCGTGGGTGACCCGGGAGCTGCACCGCCGCGACGTCCCGGTGGCGACGAGCGTGGTGCCCTGGGAGGAGCCGGAGCAGGCCCGCAACGTGCTGCTGGCCGACGCGGACCGGTTCGTCCGCGCCACCGGTGGTGGGCCGTGGCGGGTCGCGTGGTGCGCCGGCGCCGGGGTGAACGGCACGACGGCGGAAGCATTCGCGGCCGAGAACGCTCTTCTGCGCGACGTGCTCGACGGACTGGCGCACGCAGCCGGCGGCAGCGCCGAGCACGGGACGGTGTTCCACGCCTCGTCGGCAGGCGGTGTGTACGCGGCCGCGCCGGGCGCACCCCACTCCGAGCACAGCCCCACGGCCCCGCTCGGTCTCTACGGACACGCCAAGCTGGCCGCCGAGGCCGTCGTCACCGACTTCGCCGGGGCGACGGGCGCCACCGCGGTGATCGGCCGCTTCGCGAACCTCTACGGGCCGGGGCAGAATCTCGCCAAGCCGCAGGGTCTCATCTCCCACCTGTGCCGCGGCTATCTCACCGGGGCACCGGTCTCGATCTACGTCTCGATGGACACCCTGCGGGACTACCTCTACATCTCCGACGCGGCGGAGATGGTTGCCGACGCCCTGGCGCGGGCGGAAGCCGAATCGGGCGGGGTGAGCACCAAGATCTTCGCGTCCGGCCGGTCGGTGACGATCGGCGCGATCCTCGGCGCGTGCCGGACCGTCTTCCGCCGCCGCCCCAACGTCGTGCTCGCGTCCTCACCGCTCGCGTCGGTGCAAGGGCGGGACCTGCGGTTACGGTCGCTCGTGTGGACCGAGCTGGACCGCCGCAGCCATCGGCCCCTCCCGGCCGGCATCGCCGCCACGCTGGAAGCGACCCGGCGCACGATGGGTCATTCGGCTCGGCCGAGTGTCCGCTCCCCGGAACGGGCGTAGGCCTGCTCGGTGGCGTCCTTCTGCGGTCGCCACCAGTGCTCGTGGGTGCGGTACCAGTCGATGGTCGCGGCCAGGCCCTCGCGGAAGTCCCGGTAGCGGGGCGTCCAGCCGAGCTCGGTGCGCAGGCGGGTGGCGTCGATGGCGTAGCGCAGGTCGTGGCCGGGGCGGTCGGTGACGAAGTCGAAGTCGCCCCGGTCCTTACCGCACAGCTCGAGGATGGTCTCGACGACGGTGCGGTTGTTCGTCTCGCCGTCCGCGCCGATCAGATAGGTCTGGCCGATCTCGCCCTTGTCGATGATGGTCCACACCGCCCGGTTGTGGTCGTCGACGTGGATCCAGTCCCGCACGTTCGCCCCGGTGCCGTACAGCTTGGGCCGGATCCCGTCGAGGACGTTGGTGATCTGCCGCGGGATGAACTTCTCCACGTGCTGATAGGGGCCGTAGTTGTTCGAGCAGTTCGAGATCGTCGCGGCCACCCCGAACGAGCGCACCCACGCGCGCACCAGCAGGTCCGAGCCGGCCTTGGTCGACGAGTACGGGCTCGACGGGTTGTAGGCGGTGGCCTCGGTGAACCGGGCCGGATCGTCGAGCTCGAGATCGCCGTACACCTCGTCGGTGGAGATGTGGTGATACCGCACCGAATGCCGGCGCACCGCCTCGAGCAGGGTGAACGTGCCGATCAGGTTGGTCTGCACGAACGGCGACGGATCGGCCAGGGAGTTGTCGTTGTGCGACTCGGCGGCGAAATGCACCACCAGATCCGACTCGGCCACCAGCGCGTCGACCAGGTCCGCGTCGGCGACGTCGCCGCGGACGAAGCGGATCTTCTCGGCGACCGGGTCGAGGGAGGCGAGGTTGCCGGCGTAGGTGAGCTTGTCGAGCACGGTCACCCGCGCCTCGGGGCGGTCGGCGACGGTCCGATGCACGAAGTTCGCACCGATGAAACCGGCACCGCCGGTGACGAGCAATCGCATTGAAATGGACCCTCCGTAATTTCGCCCCAACTCGCCGGTAGCGAACGACAATGAAAGACTGTGCCCCATGCGCGGAATCATTCTCGCCGGGGGGACCGGATCGCGGCTACATCCGATCACTCTTGGTCCGAGTAAGCAACTCGTACCGGTCTACGACAAGCCGATGATCTACTACCCGCTCTCGACCCTCATGCTCGCCGGGATCCGCGACATCCTGATCATCACCACCCCACACGATTCGGAGCAGTTTCAGCGCCTGCTCGGCGACGGGTCGCGCTACGGGGTGAACCTGACCTACCGGGTCCAGCCGGAGCCGAACGGGCTCGCCCAGGCGTTCGTGCTCGGCGCCGAGCACATCGGTAGTGAGTCCGCAGCCCTCGTGTTGGGGGACAACATCTTCTATGGACCCGGAATCGGATCGCAACTGAGCCGATTCAGCAACATCGACGGCGGCGCAGTGTTCGCCTACCGCGTCTCCGATCCCAGGGCCTACGGGGTGATCGAGTTCGACTCCGAGGGCCGGGCGCTCTCGCTCGAGGAGAAGCCGGCCACCCCGAAGTCGAACTTCGCGGTGCCCGGGTTGT
>NZ_WVTE01000253.1:0-33986 GCF_009939605.1 Rhodococcus sp. YH1
CGCGACGAACCCGTCGCCCATCACCACCACGGCGTCGAGGTTGTGCGAAAGCCAGCCGAACCCGGCCATGAACAGTTCCACCAGATGACGACTCGCCTTGGCCGCATCCGTGTAGCGCGGCTCCTGCGAGAAGCCGGTCCACGCCCCCGCAACCTGCCGGCCGCGGAAGGTGTAGTAGCTCAGGCCCTTGGCACCGAGCACGTAGAACACCGGCTCCTTGCCCTCGCTGACCAGCAGCTGCCGCAGCTCCTCGGCCTCCTTGAGGACGTTGGCGTTGTAGCCGCCGGCCATGCCACGGTCACTGGTGACAACCAGGACTGCGGCACGCCTCGGGTTGGGCCGTTCGTTGAGCAGGGGGTGATCCAGCGACGCGGACGCGCTCGCCAGTTCGGAGAGCACCTTGGTGATCTCCTCGGCGTACGGCTTGGACGCTGCCACTCGGGCCTGAGCCTTCGTGATCCGCGACGTCGCGATCAGCTCCTGCGCCTTGGTGATCTTCTTGGTCGAGTTGACCGACTTGATCCGCGAGCGGAGCTCGCGCAGGCTTGCCATTCGTCGATCACACTCCCTTCACAGGACGCTGGGTCATGGTCTCCACGCTCACTTGCGAACAGTGGTGCGCTTGACGGAAACCTGCTCCTGCTCGACCTCGTCGGCGCCCAGGGCCTCGGCCTCGGCCTCGTTCACGACGCGGGTTCCGTCGGAGGCGATGAAGCCCTCCTTGAACTTGTTGGTCGCGGCGAGCAGCGCGGACGCGGAGTCGTCGGTCAGCGCCTTGCCGCCGGCGATCTGCTCGTAGACGCCCGAGGCGCTGTGGTGCAGGTCCTCGAGCAGCTCGGCCTCGAAGCGGCGCACGTCGCCGACGGGAACCGAGTCGTAGACGCCCTCACCCGCGAGGTAGATCGACACGATCTGGTCCTCGACGGCGACCGGGGAGTACTGGTCCTGCTTGAGGAGCTCGACCAGACGCTGGCCACGCTCGAGCTGCGCCTTCGAGGCCGCGTCGAGGTCGGAGGCGAAGGCGGCGAAGGCCTCGAGCTCACGGAACTGCGCGAGCTCCAGACGCAGCGAGCCGGACACCTTCTTCATGCCCTTGGTCTGCGCGGCGCCACCGACTCGGGACACCGAGATACCGACGTTGATGGCGGGGCGGATGCCCTTGTTGAACAGGTCGGACTCGAGGAAGACCTGGCCGTCGGTGATGGAGATGACGTTGGTCGGGATGTAGGCCGAGACGTCGTTGGCCTTGGTCTCGATGATCGGCAGGGCCGTCAGCGAACCGCCACCGAGCTCGTCGGACAGCTTGGCCGAGCGCTCCAGCAGACGGGAGTGCAGGTAGAACACGTCGCCCGGGTAGGCCTCACGTCCCGGCGGGCGGCGCAGCAGCAGGGAGATCGCGCGGTACGCCTCGGCCTGCTTGGTCAGGTCGTCGAACACGATGAGCACGTGCTTGCCCTGGTACATCCAGTGCTGGCCGATGGCCGAGCCGGTGTAGGGGGCGAGCCACTTGAAGCCGGCGGAGTCGGAGGCGGGGGCCGCGACGATGGTGGTGTACTCCATCGCGCCGTGCTCCTCGAGGGCGGCCTTGACGCCCGCGATGGTGGAGCCCTTCTGGCCGATCGCGACGTAGATGCAGCGGACCTGCTGCTTCGGGTCGCCGGAGGCCCAGTTGGCCTTCTGGTTCAGGATCGCGTCGACGCAGACGGCGGTCTTGCCCGTCTTGCGGTCGCCGATGACCAGCTGGCGCTGGCCGCGGCCGATCGGGGTCATCGCGTCGATGGCCTTGATGCCGGTCTGCAGCGGCTCCTCGACCGGCTGGCGCTGCAGCACGGTCGCGGCCTGCAGCTCGAGGGCCCGGTTCTCGGTCGCCTCGATGTCGCCGAGGCCGTCGATCGGCTGGCCCAGGGGGTTCACGACGCGGCCGAGGTAGCCGTCGCCGACCGGCACCGACAGAACGTCGCCGGTCCGCTTGACTTCCTGGCCCTCTTCGAGGTCCTGGTAGTCGCCGAGGATGACGGCACCGATCTCGGTGGCGTCGAGGTTCAGGGCCACGCCCAGCACACCGCCGGGGAACTCCAGCAGCTCGTTGGCCATCGCCGACGGCAGACCGCTGATGTGCGCGATGCCGTCACTGGTGTCGGCGACCACGCCGACCTCCTCGCGGGAGGCCTCCGGGGAGTAGCTCGCGGTGTAGTTGTCGATCGCGCTACGGATCTCGTCGGAGGAGATCGTCAGCTCCGCCATGTTCTTCCTGCTCTCGGTATCTGGTCTTCGAAAAGATCGCTATGTGTGTGTGTTCGGTAGTGGACTACGTGAGGCTCTTGCGCACTGCGGCGAGTCGACCCGCGGCGGTGCCGTCGATGACCTCGTCGCCCACCCGGACGACCAATCCACTGAGAAGCTCGGGAACCACCTCGACGTGCACCGTGACCGGTTTCCCGTACGTTCTGGTCAGGATACCGGTGAGCCGTTCGGCCTGCGCCGCGCTGAGAGGTGCCGCGCTGCGCACGTGGGCGACGGCGCGGTCCCGCTGGGTGGCGGCGAGGTTCGACAGTGCGTCGAACGCGTCGGCCGGGGCCTTGTCCTTCAGCCGTCCGACGGCCTGCACGGCCAGGGCCTCGGTGATCGCCGTGGACTTGCCGTAGAGCAGACGCGAGAGGAACTCCCGCTTGGCCGCCAGCGGCTTGGTGCGATCGGAGAGGGCCTGTTCGAGTTCGGCGTTGCCGGCCACGATGCGACCGAGCCGGAACAGCTCGTCCTCGACGGTGTCGAGCTGGTTCTGGTCCGCCGCCGCCGACAGGAGGGCTTCGCGGCCCAGCTGAACGAGGGAGTTGGTCAGGTCGGACTGGGTCGACCAGTCCTGCCCGGCCGCCGCCTTCAGGGTCGCGAGGGTGACGGGCGAGACCTTGCTCCCGAAGACCCGCTCGGCCAGTGCCTGCCGACCGGCTGCCGGGGCCGAGGCGTCGGCCAGCGCACTCCGCAGGGTGCGCTGATCGTCGAGCACCTCGACCACCGAGAACAGCTCGGAGCCGGCCTGCGCCGCAGCTGCAGTTGCGGCACCCGCGGCAGCGGATGCGGTGCTCGACGCCAACGCGCCCTGCAGCGCGGAACGCGTCTGAGCGAGTGCCTCACGGCTTGCTGCGTACATGGTGCTCACTTTCGGGATGCAGAGTCAGCGCTGAGGGAGTCGAGCTCGCTGAGGAAGCGGTCGATCGAGCCGGCACGCTTGACGTCGTCGGAGAGGGACTCCCCGATGACCTTCTCGGCCAGATCCACGGCGGTGCGTCCGAGATCGCCGCGCAGCTCGGTCACGATCTGCTGGCGCTGGGCCTGCAGCTGGTTGTGACCGGCAGCGACGATGCGGTCGCTCTCCTCCTGGGCCTGGGCCTTCATGTCCGCGATGATCTGCTGGCCCTGGGCACGGGCCTCCTCGCGGATCTGCGCCGCCTCGGTGCGGGCCTCGGCGAGCTGCGCGCGGTACTGCTCGAGCGCGGCCTTTGCCTCGGCCTGAGCTTCCTCGGCCTTCTTGATGCCGCCTTCGATCAGCTCCGAACGCTCGTCGAGCACCTTCTGGAACAGCGGAAGCACGTACTTCCAGAAGACGAGCCCGACGATGATCAGGGCGACCAGCGACCAGACGATGTCATACGTCGCGGGGAGCAGAGGATTTTGGTCCTCCGCCTCCGCCGCGAGCAACAGGATGCTGTCAGCCATGGTCGTCAGATCAGAAGATGAAGCCGGCGACGATACCGATCAGCGCCAGGGCCTCGGTGAACGCGATACCGAGGAACATGGTGGTGCGCAGCTGGCCGGCCATCTCGGGCTGGCGGGCCATGCCCTCGATCGCCTTGCCGACGACGATGCCGATGCCGATGCCGGGGCCGATGGCCGCGAGGCCGTAGCCGACCGCACCGAGACCGCTGATGGTGCTCTCCGTCTGGGCGAGGACGTCAACTGCCTGAAGCGCAACGCTCATTGGTGTTCCATTCCCTTTCTTGTGGCTCGGCCCCGGGGATCGGCAACCGAGTCAGTCTGTGTGTTGTGTGGGTAGTGCCGGTCGGCGCGCTAGTGCTCTTCGGCGTGCAGCGCCAGGTCGATGTACACCGCCGTCAACAGCGAGAAGATGTACGCCTGCAGGACGATCACCAGCAGCTCGAAGAAGGTGAACGCGACGCCACCGATCAGCGAGCCGATGCCGAAGATCTTCATCGCGCCTTCGGAGCTGAAGAAGAAGAACTGGGTTGCGCTGAAGAACAGCACCAGCATGATGTGGCCGGCCAGCATGTTCGCCATGAGACGGATGGTGAGCGTGAACGGGCGCAGCAGGAACGTCGAGATGAACTCGATCGGAATGACCAGCACGTGCAGCGCGGGGGGCAGGTTCGGGACGACGATGCTGCTCTTGACGTAGCGGAAGAACCCGTACTTCTTGATGCCCACGTAGTTGAAGACGACGTAGGCCAGCGCGGCCAGCACGATCGGCATACCGATGCGCGCGTTCGACGAGATGTTCAGGAACGGGATGACCGACGTCAGGTTGAGACCGACCACGAGGAAGAAAATGGTCACGAGCACCGGAAGGAATCGGCGGCCCTGCTGCTTGCCGAGGATGTCCTCGGCGATGTTGATCCGCACGAAGTCGATCATGATCTCGGCGACGTTCTGCACACCGCGGGGCACAATCTTCGGGCTGCGCATCGCGAGCGCGAAGAACAGCGCCACGAGCACGGCCACGACGACGCGGATGAGCATCAGGCGGTCCATTTCGAAGGGGGTGCCTTCGAACAGAACTGCTGGGGGGAAGAAATCGGCTAGTGACGGCGCGTGGAATTCTCCGGCAGCCAAGGTGGTGACGCTCAGCGCTCTCTCCCGTAGTCGGCCGCAGGCATTGCCGTCTGCGGTTCGATCGGACATTGACGATCCAACAAGTCGACCAGGTCGGCTCGCGTATTCGCCAGCTGCTGTCGGCTCCCGATCGGGGCCAGCGTCTGTCGGTGTCGGCGACTCTCGTCGACTCGGCGGCCATTCGAACACGACCGCCTGCGAGGGCACAACCGCACTCGACTCCTCCGGAATCGCAGGCAGTCGCACTCGCTTGGGACGACCTTATCAACACTTCTACGACGTTGTGTAGGCGGGTGCCCGTACCGCCAGGTCATTGACAACGGCGGTACTACCGCTCGTCGTTGTTCCCCTGCTCAGCGCTACCGGCAGGCTCCACGTACAGCGCCCGCTGCGACAGCACACCGTAGGTCTCGGCCCCCAGAACGATGAGCAGCGCGAAGACGATGGTGAGCACCAGCGCACCCTTGTCGTAGAAATCGAGCGGCTTGAGCAGCATCATCACCACGATCGCGAGGATCAACTTGAGCAGCCAGGTGCCCAGCAGCACCGCGCCCGCCGTCGTCGCCGGGAGCCGGGCGGTGAGCAGCACGCCGAGAGCGGTGAAGAGAATGAACCCCCCTCCCACGGCCGCGCCGATCAGCGCGCCCCACACGCCCGGCAGGCCGGCGACGAGGCCGCCGATCACCGTCGCGACGACCGTCAGTGCGATCAGTCCGAGCACGCCGTAGCGGACGGCGGCGCGCATCGGCGCGGAAGAGTCGGGCAGGGCGGGCAGGGGCCGATCCGGGGAGGTCACGGGAATCAAGCCTAACGGACCCGGCGCCGGCCCCGGCGTCGCCGGGGACGGTCGGCGTCCTCGTGACGCAGCGACGGCACCGCCGTGACGACCAGCGCGAACACCAGTCCACCCGCCACGAGCAGCACGACGGCCCGCCGGTCGAGCAGGGAGGAGCCGACGGCCCCGAACGCGAGCACCCCGACCCACAGGTAGATCAGCAGCACCACCCGGCGGTGCGAGTGCCCGATCTGCAGCAACCGGTGATGCAGGTGCATCTTGTCGGGACTGAAGGGGCTGACCCCGGCCCGGGTGCGCCGGACGATCGCCAGCAGCAGGTCGAGAATGGGGATGAACATGACAGCCCCGACGAGGATCAGCGGGGAGAGCAGGCCGAGCAGGTCGCGGGTGCCGTAGGCGGCCAGGGGGATGCGTCCCGACGCGCTCGTCGAGGTCGCCGCCAGCATCAGGCCGATCAGCATCGATCCGGAGTCGCCCATGAAGATCCGGGCCGGCTGGAAGTTGTGCGGCAGGAAGCCGAGGCAGGCGCCGGCGAGGGCCGCGGCGATCAGGGCGGGCGGATACGCGCTGACGTCGCCGCCCTGGTCGTGCAACAGCCCGACGGAGAACGCACAGATCGCGACGGCTGCGATCAGTCCCAGGCCGGCCGCGAGCCCGTCGAGGCCGTCGACGAAGTTCATCGCGTTGATCATCACCACCGCGACCAGCACGGTGAACAGCCCCCCCTGCAACTGGTCGAGGATGAGGGTGCTGCCGCCGAACGGCTCGTAGATGACGATCCAGCTCACGCCCATCACGACGAGCACGCCCGCCGCCGTGACCTGCCCGACGAACTTGGTCAGGGCGTCGAGTCCCCAACGGTCGTCGATGATCCCGACGATCACGATGATGGTGCCCGACACCAGCGCCGCACCCATGTCGGGGGTGTACTCGAAGCCTCTGGTCAGCGCCGGCAGCTGCTGGGCGAACAGCAGGCCCGCCACCAGCCCGATGTACATGCCGACGCCGCCGAGCCGTGGCGTCGGCTGGACGTGCACGTCGCGGTCCCGGGGCACCGCGACGGCACCGAACCGGATCGCGGCGATCCGCACGGCCCCGGTCGAGAGGAAGGTGACGACCGCGGCGGTGAGGAGCACGAGCAGCAGCTCACGGATGGGCACGCCGGCGCCGCGGCCCGACTGGGCCAGCACCAGGGATGCCGTGTCGGCGGCAGTCACTTCGCCCGGTCCCCGCCGTCACTCCCCGCCGGCACGCAGCTGCGCCGGGTCCTCGCCCAGCACCTCCGCGATGTCCTCGACCGCCACGGCGCCCTCGCGCAGCACGCGGGGCCGGTCGGCGGTCAGGTCGACGATGGTGGAGGCGACGGCGTGTTCGGCCGGTCCGCCGTCGAGGTACACGCTCGCCGACCCGCCGAGCTGGGTGCGCGCCTCGTCCACCGTGGTGGCCGGCGGACGGCCGGAGACGTTCGCGCTCGACACGGCCAGCGGGCCCACCTCGCGCAGCAACTCGAGCACCACGGGGTGCAACGGCATGCGCAGCATCACGGTGCCGCGCGTGTCCCCCAGGTCCCATGCGAGCGAGGGCGCTTGGTGCACAACGAGACTGAGACCGCCGGGCCAGAAGGCACGGATGAGTTCCCGCGCCTGCGGACGAACGGTGTTCACCAGGCCGTCGATCGTGTTCCACGAGCCGACCAGCACCGGCACCGGCATGTCCCGGCCCCGGCCCTTGGCGCGCAGCAGACTGGTCACCGCATCGCTGTCGAAGGCATCCGCCGCGATCCCGTACACCGTGTCCGTGGGCACGACGACGAGCCGTCCGGCCTTGAGCGCACCCTTGGCGGCGGTCAGACCGGCGGCGCGGGAATCGGGGCGACTGCAGTCGTAGACGGTGCTCACGGGTTCATCCTTCCACTGCCGCGAACGTGTCCGGCATCACACACCCGTCCCGCCCTGGGATCCGCCGCGCCGCGCCTCCACGTCGGTCGGCACCCGGCGGGCGACGACGAACCGCGGCCGGCCCGCCAGATCGGGGTGCTCGGTCACGTCACCGAACACGCGGCGCTGCGCGAACAGCTCCGCGACCTGGGCACCGTTCGTGTCGTCGTGCTCGACGCCGACGGCACCGCCGATCCGCAGCCAGCGGGCAATGTTCGACACCATCGGCTTGATCACCGACAGCCCGTCGGGACCGCCGAACAGCGCCGAGTGCGGGTCGTGCTCGATCACCTCGGGCGGGAGGTCGGTGCCCTCGGGAATGTAGGGCGGATTCGACACCACGATGTCGACCCGGCCCTCGAGCGAGGTGAGCAGGTTGCGGTCCGTCACGTCGCCCTGATGCAGGAGGATCGGCGTGTCCCCCGCCGCCGCGCAGCGTTCCGCGTTCCGCCGCGCCCAGGCCAGGGCGTGGGGCTCGAGTTCGACGGCGTGGACGACCGCGTCGGGCCGGGCGTGCGCAACGGCCAGCGCGAGGGCGCCCGAGCCGGTGCACAGGTCGAGCACCACCGGCGGATGCTCCTGGAGTCCTTCCAGGTACGCCAGGGCCCAGGCCAGCAGCAGCTCGGTCTCGGGCCGCGGGACGAAGACGCCGGGGCCGACCTCGATGTCGATCTCCCCCATCCCCGTGCTGCCGGTGATGTACTGCAGCGGGATCCGCTTGGCACGCTGCGCGATCATCGCGCGGTACGCGTCGACCATGGCGGGGTCGACGAGCGGCACGAGCCCGAGACGGGTGCGCTCGATGCCGAGCAGATGCGCGGCGAGCAGCTCGGCGTCCACACGCGGGCTGGGGACACCGGCTTCCTCGAGCACCGACACCGCTTCGAGGATCGCCAGGCGCAGGGGTTGACGAGTCACGGCGTACAGACTGCCATGCCGGTCACCACACGGAAACGGACAGGTCACGCATCCGGTCTGCGGCATGATCGAGATCGTCCGTGTCAGGCAGCACTACGGAACTACGGAAGGATCTTCCTGTGACGAAGTCGGGATTCGCGGTTCGGGCAGCGGCCGTCGTCGCGCTCGGAGCCGCCGGCAGCCTCGCAGCGCCCGGACTTGCCTCCGCATCGCCGATCGACGTCCAACCCACGCCGCTGCTCTGCAGCTACGTCGCGCCGATCCACAGCGTGACCGAGACGGACAGCGACGCCCTCGAGGAGGGTCGGCTGTTCTTCGCCGTCGGCGAGCAGAAGGCGCAGAACGGTCAGGTGGGCTGGGTCAACACGGCCACCTGGCAGACGGGGGGCGCCTCGTTGACCGCGACACCGCAGAGCAGCGACGTCCCGGTCGCGCTGCTGAACACCGGGCCGGGCACCGTCGTGTCCGCCGTGTGGGGACCGCATCAGAACGCGAAGGGCGAGAGCTGCTTCCTGCTTCCCGGCATCGACATCTCGCAGGTGCCCGGGGACGACGATCCGGGCGACGAACCCGGCGAGACCGCGCAGTAGCCGCCCGGGGCCCGGCTCACGGCGTCACTCCGCGGCGAGCCGGGCCTCCCGGTCGGCCTTGCCCAGGGCGTCGAGCAGGGCGTCCATGTCGCCGTCGAGCACACCGTCGAGGTTGTGGGCCTTGAAGCCGATGCGGTGATCGGTGATCCGGTTCTCGGGAAAGTTGTAGGTGCGGATGCGCTCGGAGCGGTCCACCGTGCGCACCTGGCTGGCGCGGCCCGCGGAGGCCTCCGCCTCGGCGGCCTCCTCCGCCGCGGCCTGCAGCCGCGCGGCGAGCACCTGCATCGCCCGTGCCTTGTTCTGCAGCTGGGACCGCTCGTTCTGGCACGTGACGACGATGCCGGTGGGCAGGTGCGTGATGCGCACCGCCGAGTCGGTGGTGTTGACGCCCTGACCACCCTTGCCGGAGGAGCGGTACACGTCGATGCGCAGGTCCGACTCGTCGATCTGGACCTCCTCCACCTCGTCCGGCTCGGGGTAGATGAACACGCCGGCCGCCGAGGTGTGCACCCGGCCCTGGGACTCGGTGACGGGGACACGCTGGACGCGGTGCACGCCCCCCTCGAACTTCAGGCGCGACCAGACGCCGTCGCGCACATCGCTCTTCGACTTGATCGACAGCGTCGCGTCCTTGTAACCGCCGAGGTCGGAGATGGTCGCGCCGAGGACCTCCACGCGCCAGCCGGCGCGCTCGGCGTACCGGATGTACATGCGGGCGAGGTCGGCGGCGAACAGCGCGGACTCCTCACCGCCCTCCCCCGACTTGACCTCGAGCACCACGTCGTCGCCGTCGTGCGGATCGCGCGGGGCGAGCAGGTCGGTGAGCGCCTTGTCGAGTTCGCTCACCCGCTCCTCGAGGGCGGGAATCTCGGTCGCGAAGGCGGCGTCGTCCGCGGCGAGCTCACGCGCGGCCTCGAGATCGTCGCGCGCGGCCCGCAGCTTGGTGTAGGTGGCCATGACGGGAGCGAGCTCGGCGAACCGCTTGCCGACCTTGCGGGCCGTCGCCGGGTCGTTGTGCAGCGCCGGATCGGACAGCTGCTGCTCGAGACCGGCGTGTTCGGCCAGGATGTCGTCGATGGCCGACGGCTTGGTCTGCCCCGCCATGTGATTCGCTCCACTCGTCCGTCGTGCCGATCCGTGCCGCGCCCGGATCGGGATGGAAAAAGGCCGACGCCCGGTCTGTTGCTGAGACAGAACCGGGCGTCGGCGAGACAGCTACTTGTCGGCAGCAGCCTTCTTGGTGTCGCGCTTGCCGTAGCGGGCCTCGAAGCGGGCGACGCGTCCGCCGGTGTCGAGGATCTTCTGCTTGCCCGTGTAGAACGGGTGGCACTGCGAGCAGACCTCGACGGTGATCCGTCCCGACTCTGCGGTGCTGCGCGTCTCGAACGTGTTCCCGCAACCGCAGACGACGGTGGTCGTCACGTAGTTCGGGTGGATTCCTGCCTTCATGGTGTCCCTTTCGTGGCCGCCGGGTCGCCTCCGCGGATCGGAGACGTGAACCGGGACCGGACTGAGCTGTTCGATTATGCCAAACGCATGCCCGGGGGAAGAAATTCCGCCCCCGGGCATGCGGCGCCGCTGCCGCGGCGATCAGTCGTCGAGCGCTCCCGGTGCCGTCTTCGACACCTGCAGGAGGAACTCGATGTTGCTCTTGCTCTTCTTGAGCCGGTCGATGAGCAGATCGATGGCCTGGTGCGAGTCCAGACCGGAGAGCACGCGGCGCAGCTTGTGCACCACCGCGAACTCGTCGGGGCTCATCAGCAGCTCGTCCTTGCGCGTACCGGAGGGGTTGACGTCCACCGCCGGGAACACGCGCCGCTCGGCGATCTTGCGGTCGAGCTTGAGCTCGGCGTTGCCGGTGCCCTTGAACTCCTCGAAGATCACCGTGTCGCCCGTCGAACCCGTCTCCACCATGGCCGTGGCGATGATGGTGAGCGAGCCGCCGTTCTCGATGTTGCGAGCCGCGCCCAGGAACCGCTTCGGCGGGTACAGGGCGGTCGAGTCGACACCACCGGAAAGGATGCGGCCCGACGCCGGCGACGAGTTGTTGTACGCGCGGCCGAGGCGCGTGATCGAGTCGAGCAGGACGACCACGTCGCGGCCCTGCTCGACGAGCCGCTTGGCCCGCTCGATCGCAAGCTCGGCGACCGACGTGTGGTCCGACGGCGGCCGGTCGAAGGTCGAGGCGATGACCTCGCCCTTGACCGAGCGCTGCATGTCGGTGACCTCTTCGGGCCGCTCGTCCACCAGCACGACCATGAGGTAGCACTCGGGGTTGTTGGCCGTGATCGCGTTCGCGATGTCCTGCATCACCGTCGTCTTGCCGGCCTTAGGCGGCGAGACGATCAGGGCACGCTGGCCCTTGCCGATCGGCATGATCAGGTCGATCACGCGGGTGGTCAGGATGTTCGGGGTGGTCTCGAGCCGCAGCCGCTGGTTCGGGTACAGCGGGGTGAGCTTGTTGAACTCCGGGCGGCGCTTGGCGGCCTCGACGTCGCCGCCGTTGACCGTGTCGAGCCGGACCAGCGGGTTGAACTTCTGGCGCTGGTTGCCCTGCTCCCCCTCGCGCGGCACGCGAACCGCACCGGTGATGGCGTCGCCCCGGCGCAGGCCGTTCTTGCGCACCATGTTCATCGAGACGTACACGTCGTTGGGGCCCGCCAGGTACCCGGAGGTCCGGACGAACGCGTAGTTGTCCAGGACGTCGAGGATGCCGGCGACCGGCTGCAGGACGTCGTCCTCGCGGATCTCGGGCTCGCGTGTGTCACCGCCGGCCTCGCCGCGGTCACGTCCGCGACGACGCTCACGGAAGCGGCGCCCGCGGCGCCCGCGGCCGTCCTCGTCGTCCTCGCCACCCCGGCCGTCGCGGCCGTCCTGACGGGGGCCCTGACCACGGTCCTCGCGGCGGCGTTCCCCCTGGTCGCGCTGGCCGTCGCGCTGGTCGCGCTGGCCGTCGCGCTGGCCGCGCTCGCGCCGACCGCCGTCGGACGGCTCGGCCTTCTCCTCGGTCTTCTCCTCGGCGCGCGGCTTCTCGTCGGTCCGCGCCTCGGCGGCGTCCTTCGGGGCCTCGGCGGTGGTCGTCTCGGCGGCCTGGTCGCCACCTCGGCGACCGCGACGCTGACGACCCCGGCGGCCACCCTCGGCCTCGCCGTCGGCGGGCTGCTCCGCCGCCTCGGCGGGCTGCTCGGGCGCCGTCGTCGCGGCGGGCCGCGCCTGGGCCGGCTCGGCGGCGGGGGCGGCGGTGTCGGCCGGGGCCGCGTCCTGGGCGGCACCACGGGCGCGACGAGCCCGGACGGGCCGGGCCGGCTGTTCCGGCGCAGGAGCCGTCTCGGCGGCTCCGCCGCCCTGACGCTCCTTGATCGCGGCGATGAGATCGCCCTTGCGCATCCCGGAAGTTCCCTTGATGCCGAGTTCGGCCGCGAGAGTCCGCAGCTCGGCCAGCACCATGCCGGAGAGACCGGCGCCACGCCGCCCACCGGCACGCGGTGCAGTCTGTGCAGGATCGGTGGCCTGCGCTCCCGCGGACGAATCCGTGGTATCGAGAACAGGCGTAGCGATCAGGTCCGTATCTGTCACGGAGATCCTTTCCTTCCCTCACTCGCGCCACGCAGAGTCGAGGGTTCGTTCCGCAGATCTTGCGTCGATCTGGGATTGCCGTACGTGTTCACGGATCGAACGGTCGGCACGTCCGCCATCACGCCATCCTCCGGCAGGTGCGGTCGGTCCATCTCCCCGAAACGAGGTCAGGTGAGGATCGATCCAGGATCGATCGCCCCGATGGATCTGGAGTGAATGCCCTGGAAAAGCCAGCGACTGAAACGCACGACGTGCGGACTAAGCACAGAATAGCGACGAACTGTACGTTGAGCAAGAAGAAGCCCCCGGGCGCGTCGCCCGGGGGTTCGCGCCCGACTCGAGAGGTTCGGGCTCGCTCACACGACCTGCACGCCGTCCGCGACGTCGAGTTCGAGCACGGTCATGTCGTCGGCCTCCGCGGCCGCGCGCAGATCCGCGGGGAACGACTCGGTCGTGAGGGCGAGGACCGTGGGGCCGGCACCGGAGACCGCGGCGGGAATGCCCGCCGCGCGCAGGGTGGCGATCCACTTGGTGGTCAGCGGCAGGGCCGGGGCGCGCTGCGCCTGGTGCAGCAGGTCCTCCGTCGCCGGCATCAGCAGGTCCGGCCGCTCGGTGAGGGCGACGACGGCCAGCGCCGCGCGGCTGACGTTGAACGCCGCGTCGCGGTGCGGCACCAGATCGGGGAGCAGCCCGCGGGTGTGCGCGGTGGACGAGCGCGACGACGGCACCAGCACGACGACCCGGATCGCCGGGTGGACCGTGAGGGGCACCGCGCGGTAGGTGCGCTGTTCGTCGCCGACGACCGACTCGCTCCACGACACGACCGCGCCGCCGAGGATGCTGGCGGAGGCATTGTCCGGGTGGCCCTCGAATTCGGAGGCGAGCTGGACGAGCTGCGCCTCGTCGAGCACGCGCTCCGGAGCCACCTTGCGCACCAGCCCGTTGGCGGCCGCCAGGCCTCCGACGACCGCCGAGGCCGAGGAGCCGAGGCCGCGCGAGTGCGGAATAACGTTGCGGCACAACACGTCCAGGCCGTCGGCCCACACTCCGGCGGCCTCGAGGCCACGCTCGACCGCCCGCACCACCAGGTGCGACGGTCCCCACGGCACCTCTTCGGCGCCCTCGCCCTCGACGCGCACCTCGAGGCCCGATGCGGTTGTGGTGACCGTGATCTCGTCGTACAACCCGACGGCCAGCCCGAGCGAATCGAAACCGGGGCCCAGATTCGCGCTCGAGGCCGGGACCCGGGCGGTCACGGAGATCCCTACGGGCAGCGTCTGCGTCATGTCGTCTTTCCCAACGGAGGAGGGCGCGGCGGTCACTAGGCCAGCTCGAGCGCCGCGGCCACAGCGACCGGATCGACCGGGATCGGCTCCACCTGCGGCATCCCGAGCAGCGCCGTGTCGGGATCCTTCAGGCCGTTGCCGGTGACGGTGCACACGACCTTCAGCCCGGAATCGAGCCAGCCCTCCTTGCGGGCGGCGAGCAGACCGGCGATCGACGCGGCGGACGCCGGTTCGACGAACACGCCTTCGGTGGCGGCGACGAGCCGGTACGCCTCGAGGATCTCCTCGTCGGTGGCCGCCCGGAACGCGCCGCCGGACTCCTCCTTGGCGGTCATCGCCCCGTTCCACGACGCCGGGGCGCCGATGCGGATGGCGGTGGCGATGGTCTCGGGGTCCTTGACGGGGGCGCCGTGCACCAGCGGTGCCGCGCCCGCGGCCTGGACGCCGAGCATGCGCGGCTTGCGGGTGGTGAGGCCGTCCGCGAAGTACTCGGTGTAGCCGCGCCAGTAGGCGGTGATGTTGCCGGCGTTGCCGACGGGCAGCACGTGCACGTCGGGGGCGTCGCCGAGCGCGTCGGCGATCTCGAACGCCGCCGTCTTCTGCCCCTCGATGCGCACGGGGTTGACGGAGTTCACCAGCCCGATGGTGGGGAACTCGGCGGTGGTCTTGCGGGCGAGCTCGAGACAGTCGTCGAAGTTGCCCTGGACCTGGATGATCTTCGCGCCGTACATGACCGCCTGGGCCAGCTTGCCCATCGCGATCTTGCCGTCCGGCACGAGCACCGCGCAGCCCATGCCGGCCTTGACGGCGTATGCGGCCGCCGAGGCGGAGGTGTTGCCGGTGGAGGCGCACAGCACGGCCTGCTGGCCGCGGGCGAGGGCGTCGGTGACGGCCATCGTCATGCCGCGGTCCTTGAACGAGCCGGTCGGGTTCAGGCCCTCGACCTTCAGGTGCACCTCGCAACCGGTCAGTTCCGACAGGTGCGCCGCGGGCAGCAGCGGGGTGCCGCCCTCGCGCAGGGTGATGGTCTTCCAGTTGTCGCCGATCGGGAGCCGGTCACGGTACGCCTCGATCAGACCCGGCCACGGGGTGTGCACGGGGGTGGCGGTGTTCTTCTCGGGCGCGCTCATTCGGCGGATCCCTCCAGTCTCAGGACGCTGGTCACAGCGATCACGGATTCGAGTTGGTCGAGCGCTGCGACGGTGTCCGACAGCGCCTTGTCGGTGGCGCAATGGGTCAGCACCACCAGGCGGGCTCCGTCGCCGGCGCCCTCCTGGCGCACGGCGGCGATGCTCACGTCCCGCTTGGCGAACTCCGCGGCCACCGCCGAGAGCACGCCGGCCCGGTCCGCGACCTGCAGGTTGACGTAGTAGCGGGTGACGATGTCGCTCATCGGGGCGATCTCGAGGTCGGCGTACCGTGATTCGCGCGGGCCCCGGCCCCCGTGCACCCGGTTGCGGGCGGCCATCACGAGGTCGCCCATCACCGCGGAGGCGGTGGGCGAACCGCCGGCACCCTGGCCGTAGAACATCAGACGGCCCGATGCCTCGGCCTCGACGACGACCGCGTTGAACGCACCGTTGACGGCGGCGAGGGGATGCTCGCGCGGCACCAGGGCCGGATAGACGCGCGCCGAGACCCGGTCCTTGCCGTCGGTGGTGATCCGCTCGCAGATGGCCAGCAGCTTGACGGTGCAGTTCAGCGCCCGCGCGGTGGTCAGGTCGGCGGCGGTGATCTTCGAGATGCCCTCGCGGTAGACGTCGCCGGCGGTGACGCGGGTGTGGAAGGCGATCGAGGCCAGGATCGCAGCCTTGGACGCGGCGTCGAAGCCCTCGACGTCGGCCGTCGGGTCGGCCTCGGCGTATCCGAGCCGGACCGCCTCGGCGAGGGTCTCGGCGTAGTCGGCGCCGGTCTCGTCCATGGCCGAGAGGATGTAGTTGGTGGTGCCGTTGACGATGCCGAGGACCCGGTTCACCTTGTCACCGGCGAGGGACTGGGTGAGGGGCCGGATGACCGGGATGGCGCCGGCGACGGCCGCCTCGAAGTACAGGTCCACGCGCTTGGCCTCGGCGGCCTCGGCGAGCTCGCCCGTGTACTCCGCGAGCAGGGCCTTGTTGGCGGTGACCACGGATTTGCCCGAGTCCAGGGCCGTGCGGACGAGCTTGCGCGGCAGTTCGATGCCGCCGATGACCTCCACCACGATGTCGACGTCGTCGCGGGCGATCAGGCCCTCGGCGTCCGTGGTGAGCAGGTCCTGCGGGATGCCGCGGTCGTCGCGGACGGTGCGCACGGCCACGCCCCGCAGCTCGAGCGGCGCGCCGATGCGCGCCTCGAGATCGGTGGCATCGTCGCGGATGATGCGCACGACCTCGGCTCCGACGGTGCCGTGCCCGAGCACAGCCACACCGATCGGGCGCTGCCCCGGTTCGTTGGTCACCGCTTCGGTCGTCACTCCGTAACCTCCAAGCTGAGCAGATCTTCCACGGTTTCCCGACGCAGGACGACGCGGGCGGCGCCGTCCTTGACCGCCACGACGGCGGGCCGGGGCAGCAGGTTGTACCTGCTGGACATCGAGTAGCAGTATGCACCGGTCGCGGCGACGGCCAACAGGTCGCCGGCTTCGAGGTCGGCGGGCATCCAGGCGTCGCGGATGACGATGTCGCCGCTCTCGCAGTGCTTGCCGACGACGCGGGACACGACGGGCTCCGCGTCGCTGGACCGCGACACCAGGCGGGCCTCGTACTCGGCCTGGTACAGGGAGGTGCGGATGTTGTCGCTCATGCCGCCGTCGACGCTGATGTAGCGGCGTGCCTGGTGAGCCCCCACCGCGACGTCCTTGATGGTGCCCACCTCGTAGAGGGTCACGGTGCCGGGGCCGGCGATCGCGCGTCCGGGCTCGACCGCGAGCGTCGGCTCGGGCAGGCCGGCGAGTGCGGACTCGGTCTGCACGATGTGCCGCAGCTTGGCAGCGAGTTCCTCCACGGGCGGCGGGTCGTCGCTGGGCACGTAGGAGATGCCGAGGCCGCCGCCGAGGTCGACGATGTTCATCTGCGCGGTCTTGTCGACGCCGAATTCGTGGACGGCATCGCGCAGCAGGCCGATGACCCGGTGCGCGGCGAGCTCGAACCCGTCGACGTCGAAGATCTGCGAGCCGATGTGGCTGTGCAGGCCGACCAGGCGCAGGTGATCGCTCGCGAACACCTTGCGGACCGCGGCCATGGCCACCCCGCCGGCCAGGGACAGCCCGAACTTCTGGTCCTCGTGCGCGGTGGAGATGAACTCGTGGGTGTGCGCCTCGACGCCGACCGTGACGCGGATCAGCACGTCCTGCACGACGTCGAGTTCGGCGGCGACCGCGTCGAGCAGGTCGATCTCCGACATGGAGTCCAGGACGATGTGCCCGACGCCTGCGGCGACGGCGGTCCGCAACTCGGCCACGGACTTGTTGTTGCCGTGCATGGCGATCTTCCCGGCCGGGAAGCCGGCACGCAGCGCGACGGCGAGCTCACCGCCGGTCGCGACGTCGAGGGACAGACCCTCCTGCTCGACCCAGCGCGCGATCTCGGTGCACAGGAACGCCTTCGACGCATAGTGCACCTTCGCGCCCGGCCCGAACGCGGCCGCGATGTCCCGGCACCGGGAGCGGAAGTCGTCCTCGTCGACGACGAAGAGCGGGGTGCCGTATCTCTCCGCGAGTTCGGTGACGGGCACGCCGGCGATCGTCACGATGCCGTCGTCGCCGCGCCGCGCGTTGCGGGGCCACACGTTCGGGTGCAGCAGGTTCAGCTCGCCGGCGTTCGCGGGCCGCTCGGTCAGGCCCGGTGCGTGCGGGATCTCGGCGTGCCGGGGACCGGCGGGGTGCGCGTTCACATCCGCTCCGGGGCGCTCACGCCGAGCAGTCCGAGCCCGTTGGCCAGCACCTGACGGGTCGCCGCGCACAGCGCGAGCCGCGCCGCGTGCAGCGGGCCGGGCTCCTCGTCGCCCTGCGGCAGGATGCGGCAGGAGTCGTAGAAGCGGTGGTAGGTGCCGGCGAGTTCCTCGAGGTACCGCGCGACGCGGTGCGGTTCCCGCAGTTCGGCGGCCTTGGCGAGGACGCGCGGGTACTCGCCGATCGTGCGGATCAGGTCGCCCTCGCGCTCGTGGGTGAGCAGGGCCAGGTCGGTGTTCTCGGCGCCGAGACCGGGCTCGGCGGTGTTCTCGGCGCCGAGACCGAGCTCGGCGGCGCCCCGGGCGATGGACGAGAGCCGGGCGTGCGCGTACTGGACGTAGTAGACCGGGTTCTCGTTGGTGGTGCTGGCCCACAGCTCGAGGTCGATGTCGATGCTCTGATCCACCGACGAGCGCACCAGCGCGTAGCGGGCGGCGTCCACGCCGATCGCCTCGACGAGGTCGTCGAGGGTGATGACCGTGCCGGCGCGCTTGCTCATCTTCACGGCGACCCCGCCGCGCACGAGGTTGACCATCTGCCCGATCATCACCTCGACGGTGTCCGGGTCGTCGCCGAACGCGGCGGCCGCGGCCTTGAGCCGGCCGATGTAGCCGTGGTGGTCCGCGCCGAGCATGTAGATGCACAGGTCGAAGCCGCGCGACCGCTTGTCCTGGAAGTAGGCGATGTCACCGGCGATGTAGGCGGCGTTGCCGTCGCTCTTGATGACGACGCGGTCCTTGTCGTCGCCGAAGTCGGTGCTCTTGAGCCACCACGCGCCGTCCTGGTGGTACAGGCTCCCGGAGGTCTTGAGTGTCTCGACGGCCTTCTCCACGGCGCCGGACGCGAACAGGGAGTTCTCGTGGAAGTACACGTCGAAGTCGACACCGAACTCGTGCAGGGTGCGCTTGATGTGCGCGAACATCAGTTCGACGCCGATCGAGCGGAACACCTCGTGCCGCTCCTCTTCGGGCAGCGCGAGCGCGTCCGGGCGCTGCTGCAGCACGGCCTGCGCGATGTCGGCGATGTACGCGCCGGCGTAGCCGTCCTCCGGCGCGGGCTGCCCCTGTGCCGCGGCGATCAACGAGCGCGTGAACCGGTCGATCTGGGCGCCGTGGTCGTTGAAGTAGTACTCGCGGGTGACGTCGCCGCCCTGCGTGGTGAGGATCCGGCCGAGGGCGTCGCCGACCGCGGCCCAGCGGGTGCCGCCGAGGTGGATGGGCCCCGTGGGGTTCGCGGAGACGAACTCGAGGTTGATGCGGGTTCCGGCCAGCGCGTCCGAGTTGCCGTACGCGGCGCCCTCGGTGAGCACCTGGGCGACGATCGCGCCCTGGGCGTCGGCGGCGAGGCGGATGTTCAGGAAGCCCGGGCCGGCCACCTCGGCGGACTCGATGCCGTCGGCGGCGGTGAGGGCCTCGGCGAGCCAGCCCGCGAGTTCCCGCGGATTGACGCCGGCCTTCTTCGCGACCTGCATCGCGACGTTGGTCGCGTAGTCGCCGTGCTCCGGGTTGCGCGGCCGCTCGACCGTCAGGGTCTCGGGCAGGACGGACACGTCGAGGTCGCGCTCGGCGAGCACCCTCGCAGCGGTTCCGTGGAGCAATTCGGCAAGGTCGGCAGGAGTCACGGGTCTCTATCCTATTGGCTCCGTCCCACCCGGCGTGACGCCGGTCCGGCCTGTTGTCGCGGTCACGGCCCGCCCGCCGCGGGGATGCCTGCCCGCCGCCCGCCCGTAGAGTTGACAGAGCACGCGCGGACCGAGCGTCGTGCGCCCTCTGTTGTCCATCCGTCGAAAGAGCACCCAACGATGCCCAGCGGTTCGGTAAGTGGCGGTTCCGGCAAGAAGTCCGGTGCCAAGTCTGCGAAGGCGATCAAGGCCGCCCAGAAGAAGAGCGGCGGTCGCGGCCTGCCCAAGCAGCGGCAGATTCCGTGGCTTCTGATCGGCGGCGTGGTCGCGGTGGTCGCGCTGGTCGCGGTCATCGCCGCCAGCATCATCCCGAAGTACCAGGACTCCCAGGCGCTCGCGGAGTGGACGCCGTCCGAGTCGAATCAGGACCCGTCGACTGCGATCGAGGGGGTCGTGACGGTCGACTACCCCGCCGGTCAGCACATCGGGTCCACGCAGCGCGTCGCGTACGACCAGAGCCCGCCGTTCGGCGGGCCGCACGACGCGATCTGGGCCACGTGCACCGGCACCGTGTACCCGGAGGCGATCCGCACCGAGAACGCCGTGCACTCGCTCGAGCACGGCGCGGTGTGGATCACGTACAACCCCGACCTGGTCGACCAGGCGGGCGTCGACGCGCTCGCGGCGAAGGTGGACGGCAAGTCCTACCTGATGATGTCGCCGTACCCGGGCCTCGACGCTCCGATCGCCCTGCAGTCGTGGGGGCATCAGCTGAAGGTGGACGCCGCCGACGACGAGCGGATCGACCACTTCATCGCGTCGCTGCGGCTGAACCGCTACGCCTACCCGGAGGTCGGCGCGAGCTGCTCCACGCTGCCCGGCTCGTACGACCCGAGCAATCCGCCGCCGTTCGATCCCTCCGCCCCCGGTCCGGACGCGGTGCCGATGGACGGCGGCACGGTGGACGGCACCGAGCAGGTGCCGGCCGACATGCAGGCCCCGGCGGGGAGCTGACGTGACGCACGATTCCGCTCCCACCGCCCAGGGGACTCCCACCCCCCAGGAGACGGGCCGACGCAGGGCGCTGCTGATCCTCGGTCTCGTCGCCGCCGTCGCGATCGGTTTCCTGCTCGGGTTCCTCGCCCGCATCCCGCTCGAGGACTCGCCGCCGGCGACGCCGGCCGCCGGCTCCGTCGACGTGGGATTCGCCCAGGACATGACCGTCCACCACAGCCAGGCGATCGAGATGGCCACCGTCGCGTTGACGGTGTCGGGCGACCAGCGGGTGCGCAACCTCGCGTACGACATCCTCACCACCCAGCAGAACCAGGTCGGGCAGATGCAGGGCTGGCTGTCACTGTGGGGGCAGCCGCTGCTGCCCACCGGTGACTACATGACGTGGATGACCGAGGAGTCCGGCCACGACCACGGGAGCACGAGCCACTCCGACGGCGCCGGCGCCGGCCGGATGCCCGGCATGGCGACGTCCGAGGACCTGGCGAACCTGCGCCGCGCCACCGGCCCGGAACTCGACGTGCTGTTCCTGCAGCTGATGCTGCGCCACCACGAGGGCGGGCTGCCGATGATGGAGTACGGCGCGCAGTACGCGGGCCAGCCGGCGGTACGGACCCTGGCGCAGACGATGGTCGACACCCAGACCAGCGAGTCGGAACTCATGACGTCGATGCTGGCGGAGCGGGGCGCGCAGCCGCTACCGATGAACTGACCGACCGGACCCGCGGACGGGGGACGGCCCACCGGGCCGTCCCCCGTCGGTGTGTACCGTCCGGGTCCCCCGTCGGTGTCTACCGTCCGGCCCGGCCCCACTCCCAGTCGCGGATGTCGGGCATGTCCTCCCCGTGGGTGCGGATGAACTGGTGGTGCTCGACCAGCCGGTTCTTCAGGTGCTCGCGCGCGTACGCGGAGATCGGATGCAGACGGGGCACCCGGTCGACGACGTCCATGGCGAGGTCGAACCGGTCGATCTGGTTGAGCACGCACATGTCGAACGGCGTGGTGGTGGTGCCCTCCTCCTTGTACCCGCGCACATGGATGTTGTCGTGGTTGGTTCGCCGGTACGTCAGGCGGTGGATCAGCCACGGGTAGCCGTGGTAGGCGAAGATCACCGGCTTGTCCGTGGTGAACAGCGAGTCGAATTCGCGGTCCGACAGTCCGTGCGGATGCTCCGTGTGGTCCTGCAGCCGCATCAGATCCACGACGTTCACGACGCGGATCTTCAGGTCGGGGAACCATTCGAGCAGGATCTCCACGGCGGCGAGGGTTTCCATGGTGGGCACGTCGCCGGCGCAGCCGAGCACCACGTCGGGTTCGGCCCCCTTGTCGGTACCCGCCCAGTCCCAGATCCCGATTCCCTTGGTGCAGTGCACGATTGCCGCATCCATGTCGAGGTACTGCAGTTGCGGTTGCTTGCCGGCGACGATCACGTTGACGTACTGCCGGGTGCGCAGGCAGTGGTCGGCCACCGACAGCAGGGTGTTCGCGTCCGGCGGCAGGTACACGCGGATGACGTCGGCCTTCTTGTTGACCACGTGGTCGATGAAGCCCGGGTCCTGGTGCGAGAAGCCGTTGTGGTCCTGCCGCCACACGTGCGAGGTGAGCAGGTAGTTCAGCGACGGGATCGGCCGGCGCCAGTCGATGCCGTTGGTGGTGCGCAGCCACTTGGCGTGCTGGTTGAACATCGAGTCGACGATGTGGACGAAGGCCTCGTAGCAGGAGAAGAAGCCGTGCCGGCCGGTCAGCAGATAGCCCTCGAGCCAGCCCTGGCAGGTGTGCTCGGACAGGATCTCCATCACCCGCCCGTCGGGGGCGAGCCGGTCGTCGGTGGGCAGGATGCGGGCGTTCCAGGTGCGTGCGGTGGCCTCGAGGACGGGACCGAGCCGGTTGGAGTTGTTCTCGTCCGGGGAGAACACACGGAAGGTGGTCGCGTTCTCGCGCATGACGTCGCGCAGGAAGGTACCGAGCACGCGGGTCGATTCGACGCTGCCGGTGCCGGGCGCCTCGACCGGCACGGCGTAGTCGCGGAAGTCCGGCAACGCCAGGTCTCGTACGAGCGGCCCGCCGTTGGCATGGGGGTTGGCGCTCATCCGCCGCTCCCCCGCCGGGTGCAGGTCGCGGATCGCGGGCACGGGGGCACCGTGGTCGTCGAACAGTTCCTCGGGCCGGTAACTGCGCAGCCACTCCTCGAGAATCTTGCGGTGGCTTTCGTCGTCGCGGGCATTGGCGAAGGGCACCTGGTGCGAGCGCCAGTACCCTTCGACCGGGAGACCGTCGACCTCCTTCGGCCCGGTCCAGCCCTTCGGGGAACGCAGCACGATCATCGGCCAGCGCGGTCGCTCGGTGACCCCGTCGCGGCGGGCGCGGCGCCGGATCTCGAGGATCGCATCGACGCAGTGGTCCAGGGCCGCCGCGAACGCCTGGTGCATGCGCTCGGGATCGGAGCCCTCGACGAATACCGGATCGTGGCCGTAGCCGCGGAGCAGGTGCTCGAGTTCCTCGTGTTCGATGCGGGCGAGGACGGTCGGATTGGCGATCTTGTACCCGTTCAGATGCAGGATCGGCAGCACGGCGCCGTCCCGGCGCGGGTCGACGAACTTGGTGGAGTGCCAGCTGGTGGCCAGCGGGCCGGTCTCGGCCTCGCCGTCGCCCACCACGGCAGCGACGATCAGGTCCGGGTTGTCGAACGCGGCCCCGTAGGCGTGCGACAGGGTGTACCCGAGCTCGCCGCCCTCGTGGATGGATCCGGGCGTCTCGGGGGCGACGTGGCTGGGAATCCCCCCGGGGAACGAGAACTGGGTGAACAGCCGCGCCATGCCGTCCGCGTCGCGGGAGATGTCCGGATAGATCTCGCTGTAGGTGCCCTCGAGCCAGGCTGCGGCGACCGGCCCGGGCCCGCCGTGGCCGGGGCCCATCACGTACATCATGTCCAGCTCGCGGGCGACGATGGCCCGGTTGAGGTGGGCGTAGACGAAGTTCAGCCCCGGGGTGGTGCCCCAGTGTCCGAGCAGCCGGGGCTTGATGTGCTCGGGACGCAACGGCTCGCGCAGCAGGGGGTTGCCCATGAGGTAGATCTGCCCCACCGACAGGTAGTTCGCGGCTCGCCACCAGGTGTCGAGCGCGGCGAGCTCCTCGGAGCTCAGCGGTCCGGTCCGAGTTGCCGTGTCGGATTCTGCGTCCACGTACGGTCCTCTCCTGCGGGTGCGGTGTGGTCCGGTCTCGGGTTCGAGCCTGCCCCGGGCGGGTGGCCCACGCCGGCCGTTCCGGGAAACACTCGCCGAAGAGTTCCTCCCGGACGGCGCATCCGTGCCTGCCGGATACCCGACGAGCGCCGGAGAAACCCCCTCCGACCAGGCGATGTGGCGTATCGCCGACAATGCGCTACGCTAACTCCCGCCCCACCGAGCAACCGGTGGAGTCCGGAACGCCCTCGTAGCTCAGGGGATAGAGCGCTTGCCTCCGGAGCAAGAAGTCGCAGGTTCGAATCCTGCCGAGGGCACCACGGGAACGGCCCCGCGTCGCAGTGCGACGCGGGGCCGTTCCCGTTCTGCGGCCCGGACCTGGCGCAGAGCGGCAGGACGTCGAGACCAGGTGTTGTGAAACGCGGACTCGTCACGAAGCAGGATGTGCGCATCGTCCACGCCCAGAGATTCTGTGTTCATCGTCCGATGTCACCGACTGCCGCCCCGTGCGAGAACCCGTACAGCATCAGCGCCACCGCGCTGAGCAGTGACACCGCCGCGGTGACGACGAGCAGCGACCCCAGACCGAGGGCGGGTATCGCGGCACCGGCGAGAGCCGGTGCTGCGACCGAGCTGAGGGCTCCCACGGCCAGGCAGGCTGTGAACGCCGCACCGGCGCGCTCGGGTACCAGCTCGGCGGTCCAGACCGCGAGCACCGCGGATCCTGTCATGTACCCCATGCCGAAGATGCCCGCCGAGGGTGCGGTCGTGGCTACGGAGCCACCGGCCAGCCCGAGCAGCACCAGCGCCGCACCGACCGTTGCAAGGCACAGCGCGGCGACCCGGACGCTGCCCAGTCGCTGCCCGAGGGTTCCGGTCGCCACCCCCACCATGCCGGTGAGACCGAGGGCCGCGTAGAGAGCCGGGACGGCCGCCGCCGGGAGGGTGCCGCTGTCCAGGACGTCGGCGGCATAGGTGAAGTAGACGACCACGACCGCGAAGTAGACAACGGAGTAGGCTGCCGGGACCCGAAGCGCTGCCACCAGCGAGGAGGCACCGGCTCGCCCCTCCGGACGTGGGGCCGACCCGGTCCGCGGCACCAGGCGCAGGTTCACGAGTGCGGCGGCCACGGCAGCGAGGGCGATGCCGGCCCACACCAGGCGCCACGAGCCCACCGCAGCCAGGACGGCCAGCGCGCCCAGCAGCACCAGTCCGCCGCTGGTGCCGGTGGTGATGATCGCCAACGCTCGGGGCTGCTGCCGCGAGGGCACCGATCGGGTCACGATGTCGGAGTAAGGCGCCCAGACCCAGCCACCGGCGCTGCCGGCCAAAACGACACCGACGGCAAGCAGCCCCGGGGACTGCGCGAAAGTCACGATCACCGCCCCCGCAGCGCCGCAGGCCCCGCCCGCTGTCGTCGGCGCGCGCGACCCGCGGCGAGCGGCGAGCCGCGGCGAGCGGCGAGCCGTCCGGCGAGCAACAGACCGGCCAGGTAGCCCGCAAACGTTGCGCTGGCGACGAGGCCGAGCACCAGCTCGGAGAGCCGCAGGTCTTCCCGGATATCGGGCAGTGTCAGGCCGTAGGCGTAGCGGGCCATGCCGAAGCGACTCCGACCACCGCAGCTCCGGCCAGGCCGATCCGCCCGCCTGGGGAGAGCGTCATGAATTCCCCTTCATGCCGTGGGCCCGGCTACGTCACGGACCTCGGCCCGACTCCCGGGAGCATCGGCACTCACTGCGTGCATGCACCGACTCTCCCACGGCCGGATCAACTCGGTCACCTGCGGCCGACGACCGCGAGACCGGGTGTCAGTCCGCCGGATCCTGCTGGGCGGCCTCGGTGATCGGCGCCATGTCGAAGTAGTCGCGCCAGCCGGCGATCCTGCCGTCGACGACCTCGAAAGTCCCCATCACCGGCAGTTCGACGGTCCGTCCCCCGAGCGTGAACACGTCGACCCGCTCGTTGAGCACCACGCCGCCGTGGACAGCCTGGTGCCGGATGCGGAAATCGATGCCGCCGAACGAGGCGACGAACCCGGCGATGAACTCCTCGATCGCCGCGCGCCCGCGCACCGGTTCCATCGGGATGTTGTGGTAGACGGCGTCGTCGGTGAAGTAGGACGCGAGCACGGCCGGGTCGGGATCGGCCCAACGGCGGCAGAATTCGGTGACGAGCTCGTCGGGGGTCATGCGGTTCCTTCCGTCAGGCCCGGGCGAAGCGCGCCGGGTCGGTGCCCGGGACCCGGCGCGCCCGGCCTCTCTCGATGAGGTGCCGCACGTGCGCCGAGGCCTCGGACAGCGCCATCTGCTTGCCCGTGGGCGGAGTCTGGTCCCAGGGGCGGTACCACGTCATCCGCTCGGCAGCCTGCCACAGCGTCAGCTCCTCGTCGCCGAACGCCGCGTACAGATCGTCGAGGCGTCGCTCGTGATGCTCGACGAGCGCGTCGGTGCGGGCCGCGAGGTCGTCGATCGGCTGCCGGTGCGCGGGCAGGGTGCGCCGGACCGGGAGCGTGCCGACGGCGCGCAGGGAGTCGATGAATTCGCCGAGGGCGTCGCGTTCGGGGAGGGGGAAATCGAAGTCGCCCACGTGCGGGGTCGTGGTGGCGAGGACGTGGTCGCCGCTGAAGAGGATGTCGTGCTCCTCGATGTAGAAGCAGGCGTGGCCGGGGGTGTGCCCGGGGGTGAACACTGTGCGCAGGGTGCGGCCGGCGAGCGTAATCCGTTCGTCGGTGGCGAGCTTGCGGTCGGGATGGACGTCGGGCTTGCCGGTTGCGCGTTCCCCGTTCACCCGGTCGAGGTAGGTGGTGATCTCGTCGTCCGGGGCGCCGGCGCGGCGCCACTGCTCGGCCTCCCACTCGGCGTTGCCGTCGCCGGAGATCATGAGCTCGAGCTGGCCGAAGTCGTCCTCGTGCATGCCGACCCAGCAGCCCGACGCCTCCCGGATCCGGCCGGTCAGACCGACGTGGTCGGGATGGAAGTGGGTGACGACGACCCCCTCGACGTCCGCGACGGAGGCGCCGACGGCGGCGAGGCCGTCCTGCAGCGCGGCCCAGGACGTGTCGTCGTTCCAGCCCACGTCGACGAGGACCAGCCCGCGCGGCGACTCCATCGCATACACCTGGGTGTCGCCGACCGGCAGGTCGCTCACCGGTACGGGGATGCGGTAGATGCCGTCGCCGATGTCGCGGGCGTGGTCCATGGGGTCCTCCGAGCTACTCGATCGTTAGCCATTCAATGAACACAAACAGTAAACTATTTGGGTTCGTGCGGCTCGATGATCGCCATGATCGACCGGATCTCCCCCGCTGGGATGGCGAAGTGCTCGGTGACCGCCACGGTGAGGGTGCCGTCGCCGGCGTCGAGGTCGAGCAGGAACCGCGCGACGACGTTGTCGTCCCACTCGCGAAACGTCAGCTCCCGCACACGACGAATCGGGCGGTACTCGGGGCCCTGCTCGAGCCGGTCACGGATCTCGACGCCGCTGTCGCCGGTGCGCACGCCGTTCTCGACCCGCCACGCGTCGGCCGCGAGCCGCACGTGCGATGCGTCGTGTCCGACGAGGGAGCGGATGTAGGAGCGGGCCATGGCGACGCGGGCGCTGTCGGTGGGCGCGCCGGCATGCTCGGCGATCGCGGCCATCAGGGTCGGCGCCCAGTCCGGCCGGCAGATCACCAGGTCCGGCATGTAGGGGTGGGGGCGGTTGTACTCGAGCTCGCTGCCGTCGATGCGGGCGCAGTACAGCCCCGCCGCCTGCGCGACCCCCACCGGCGCCGCGGAGTCCCACTCCCACTGCCCGCCGGCGTGCACGTAGGCATCGACGTCGCCACGCACCACCGCCATGGCCTTGGCCCCGGCCGAACCCATCCGCACCACGTGGGCGCCGACGGCCCGGGCGACGTCGGCGACGAAGGCCGGCGGCCGGCTGCCGCTGACGACGATCCGGGGCCGTCGGCCGGCCAGCGGCCGCAGTTCGGCGGGACGGACGTCGTCGGTGCCGTAGACGGCACCGACGGCCGGCTGAGCGACGGCGGCGGCGGTGATACCCCTGCCGGCCTCCCACAACGCGACGTGCACGGCCCAGTCCTCGTGGTCCGGCATGCCGTACTCCTTGGACCCGTCCAACGGGTCGACGATCCACACCCGCTTCGCGTGCACCCGCACCGGATCGTCGGCGGATTCCTCCGAGAGCACCGCGTCGCCGGGGCGCTCGGCGGCGAGCCGCTCGAGGATGTACGTATCGGCGGCGCGGTCGCCGCGGCGGCCGAGTTCGCGACCGGTGAGCGTGTCGGCCTCGGCCGCGCGGACGGTCAGCAACAGTTCGCCTGCAGCGGTGGCGATCTCGGCGGCGAGGGCGGCGTCATCGGTCATGGGGCCAACAATTCCATGACCAGCCCGGCCTGCGCGACCGGATCGCCGTCCTGCGGCCGCAGCACCAGGTCCGGCCGGGTGGGCGCCTCGTAGGGGTCGTCGATACCGGTGAACCCGGTGATCTCCCCGGCCCGGGCCCGGGCGTACATGCCCTTCGGATCGCGGGCCTCGCAGTCGGCGAGCGGGGTGTCGACGAACACCTCGAGGAACGGCAGCCCGGCCTCGCGGTGCTGCTCGCGGATCCGGTCCCGGTCGGACCGGTACGGGCTGATGAGCGCGCAGATCGTCACCAGGCCCGCGTCGGCCATCAGCTGCGCCACCGCGCCGACGCGCCGGACGTTCTCCGCGCGGTCCCGCGGCCCGAAGCCGAGGTCGGCGTTGAGGCCGTGGCGCAGGTTGTCGCCGTCGAGCCGGTAGGCCGGGACACCGGCCGCGAGCAGGCGCCGCTCGAGCGCCGCGGCGACGGTGGACTTGCCCGACGCCGACAGGCCGGTCAGCCACACCGTCGCGCCGCGCGAGAGGCGTTCGGCGCGGGTCGCCTCCGCCGCGTGCCACACGACGGGGGCGGCGGCGAGGGTGGGTCCGGTGATCATCCCGGCGGCGACGGTGCTGCCGGTCGCGTCGTCGACGAGCACGAAGCTGCCGGTGGTCCGGTTGCGCCGGTAGGGGTCGAACAGCACGGGACGGCGGGTCCGCAGCTGCACCCGTCCGATCTCGTTGAGGGTCAGCGATCGTGCCGTCCCGTCGCGGTGGAGGGTGGTGACGTCGAGCCGGTAGTCGAGCCGCACCACGTGCGCGGCGGTGGCGTTGGTGGTGTGCAGCAGGGTGTAGGTGGCGTCGGGTGCGAGACCCGGGCCCTCGGCGAGCCAGCACACCATCGCGTCGAGCTCGTGCCCGACGAGCGGGCGGTTCCCCGGGCGGCACAGCATGTCACCGCGGCTCACGTCGAGGTCGTCCTCGAGTTCGAGGCACACGGCGCTGCCCGCGAAGGCGCTCGGCACCGGGTCGCCGCCCGGTCCGTGGACGGCGCGCACGCGCGTGCCGTAGCCCGAGGGCAGCACCACCACCTCGTCGCCGGGGGCGAACGCCCCGCTCGCGACGGTGCCGGCGTAGCCGCGGAAGTCGCGGTGCTCCCCGTGACCGGGGCGGAGCACGTACTGGACGGGGAATCGCGCGTCGATGAGGTTGCGATCGGAGTCGACGTGCACCTGCTCGAGACGGTGCAGCAACGAGGCGCCCTCGTACCAGGTCATGGTGGTGGTGCGCGTGACGACGTTGTCGCCGAGCAGCGCCGACACCGGCACGAACGTCAGGTCGTGGATGTCGAGTTTGGCTGCGAACGAGGAGAATTCGGCGCAGATCTCGTCGAAGCGCTGTTGCGACCAGTCGACCAGGTCCATCTTGTTGACGCACAGCACGAGGTGGGGGACGCCGAGCAGGCTGGCGAGAAAGGCGTGCCGGCGGGTCTGTTCGACGATGCCCTTGCGGGCGTCGACGAGAATGAGGGCGAGGTCGGCGGTCGAGGCGCCGGTGACCATGTTCCGGGTGTACTGCTCGTGGCCGGGGGTGTCGGCGACGACGAAGGCGCGGTGCGGGGTACAGAAGTAGCGGTGGGCGACATCGATGGTGATGCCCTGTTCCCGCTCCGCCCGCAGTCCGTCGGTGAGCAGCGCCAGATCGGGGGTGTCCATGCCGCGCTCGCGGCTGGTGCGGGTGACGGCGTCGAGCTGGTCCTCGGGCACGGCCTTGGAATCGTGGAGCAACCGGCCGATCAGCGTGGACTTGCCGTCGTCGACGCTGCCGGCGGTGGCGATGCGCAGCAACCGGGTCATCAGAAGTAGCCCTCCTTCTTGCGGTCTTCCATGCCGGCCTCGGAGATGCGGTCGTCGGCGCGGGTGGCGCCGCGCTCGGTGACGCGGCTGACGGCGACCTCGGCGACCACCTCGTCGGGGGTGGCGGCGGCGGATTCGACGCACCCCGTGCAGGTGGCGTCGCCCACCGTGCGGAACCGCACCAGCGCGTCGCGCGGCTCGTCGTCCGGCAGCAGGGTGAGAAACTCGTTGAGCGCCAGCAGCATTCCGTCGCGCTCGACGACGGTACGGCGATGAGCGTAGTAGAGCGACGGCAGCTCGATGCCTTCGTCGCGGATGTAGTGCCAGACGTCGAGTTCGGTCCAGTTGGACAGCGGGAACACGCGGATGTGCTCACCGCGGCGGTGCCGGCCGTTGTACAGCTGCCACAGTTCGGGGCGCTGCGCCTTGGGATCCCACTGCCCGAACTCGTCGCGGAAGGAGAACACGCGTTCCTTGGCGCGGGCCTTCTCCTCGTCGCGGCGGGCGCCGCCGAACACCGCGTCGAATCCGCCTTCGCGGATGGCGCGCAACAGCGTTCGGGTCTGCAGCCGGTTGCGGCTCGCGCGCGGGCCGACGTCCTCGACGGCCCGGCCGGCGTCGATGTCGTCCTGCACCGAGGCGACCAGCAGGCGCACCCTCCGGCGGGCCGCCTCGGCGTCGCGGTAGGCGAGGACCTCGGGGAAGTTGTGGCCGGTGTCGATGTGCAGCACCGGAAACGGGATCGGCGCCGGCCAGAACGCCTTGGCCGCCATGTGCAGCATCACCGCGGAGTCCTTGCCTCCGGAGAAGAGCAGCACGGGACGTTCGAAGGTGGCCGCCACCTCCCGGAAGATGTGCACGGACTCGGCCTCGAGCGCGCGCAGCAGGGACAGTTCGTACGACGGCGTGAGGGTCATCGGGGCTCCAGCTCACGAGCGCCGGTCCAAATATGTACCGGCTCGGTCGAAAGGTTTCGTCCCGAACAATAGAACGAGTTTCAGTTCCGGGTCAACGCCTCGCGGGGTGCGAGCGAATGTATCGCCCACTCGATCAGACCGACGGCATGATCCATTCGCTCGGTCCCCCGGGGCCGCAACACCCGGCCGTCACCGGGCCGGGCGACGCCCGCCGAGCTCGCGCGTGACGGCCTCGGCGGTGGCCACGAGGGCCGCCCCGCGCCGGGCGATCTCCCGGTTGGCCAGGGTCGCGCCCACGTGGAGCGTGAGCACCACCGACTGCCGCCCGTCCGCGTCGTAAGCGGGGGCGGCGAGCAGGTTCACCGGATGCTCGGCGTCGGCCGGTTCCGCCCCGGTCAGCAGCACCCGCTCCCCCAGGCTGGACACCATCTCCCCCAGCAGTTCGCGCAGCTCGGACGGCAGGTCGTGCGCCGCGACGCCCGCCATGAGCGCGTGCAACCGCCGCCCGCCCGCAGTGAGCGACTCGACCAGATATCCCGCGGTGCGGCACTCGTCGACCACGTCCCGCAGGCGGTCCCGGTCCAGCCGCACCGGAAGCGTCGGCTCGCGCGCGAGCCACTGCTCGAGCCGCTCGTCGGAGTCCCACAGCACGTACATCAGGCCCACCGGCGGCGCGAACGGATAGACCTCTCCCACCCGCGCCCCGGCACCGTCCGGATCGGCCCCGGCGACGTCGAGGACCGCGATGCGGTCGCCCACCACCGCCGACGCGGCGCAGGTGGCACCGAACTCGGCGCCGAGCGCGGCCAGGTGCCGGTGGGTGACGGGACCGACGGCGAAGCCGCGCTGCGCGGCGCGGCCCGCGACGATCAGCGCGGGACCGAGGCCGTACGTCCTGTCGGCGGGATGGCGCATCAGGTAGCCGGCCTCGGTCAGGGCGGTCAGGATCCCCAGGCACGTCGGCTTGCTCATGCCCAGCCGGCGCGCCAGCTCGGAGAGCCCGAACCGGGTCTCAGGGTGCGCGACCAGGTGGTCCAGGACCTGCACGACCCGATCGGTCGGCGGCGAACGCCGAGCGGACGACGTCGCGGCGGCCTCGGTCATTGACGCCTCCTTGGAACACGTTCTATCGTCGCTGCACCGAGAGCCTACCGCACCGGTACATATTTGAACCGCAAGGAGATCGTGTGCTCACCGATCCGCTCACATCCGCCATCGCCGAGGCCGAGAAGCTCGTCGCGACGGCGCCGCACATCCGCACCGAGCAGGACCTGATCGAGGGGTACCGCTACCTCGCCGGCGGGATCACCGCCTGCGTCCACTCGGCGTGGGCGGCCGAGAGCCCCCACCCCACGTTCGTCACCGGCACCGGGCCCTACACGAAGATGGGGCTCGACAACCCCGACACCCTCTACTTCGGGGCGCGCATCCGCGACGACGCCGAGTACGTCGTCACCGGCCGCCGCGGCACCACCTGCGACCTGAGCTTCCAGGTGCTCGCCGGCAACTACACCGACGCCGAGGTACCCGGCAACGTCACCGCGTTCGACGACCGCGAGCTGCGCATCGCCGACGACGGCACCTTCGAGGCCCGGTTCGGTCCCGGCCCTGCCGACCCCGGAAACAACTACTTCACCCTCGCCCCCGGCTCGTCCCAGCTCGTCGTCCGGGAGGTCTACAGCGACTGGTCCCAGCGGCGCGGCACCCTGCGCATCGACCGGGTCGACGCGCTAGGCACACCGCCGCCCGAGCCGACGCAGGACGACGCCGCCGCTCGCTACCGGCGGGCCGGGCGCGCGCTCGTGTCCCGGGTGCGGACGTGGCTGCAGTTCCCGCAGTGGTTCTACCTCGACCTTCCGGTCAACACAGTCACCGAACCGCGGCCGACGCCCGGCGGCCTGGCCACCCAATACTCGTCCGTCGGGCACTTCGACCTGCGCGACGACGAGGCGATGATCCTCACCGTCCCCGCCTCCGACGCGCCCTACCAGGGCTTCCAGCTGGGCAGCCTCTGGTATATCTCGCTCGACTACATCCACCACCAGACGTCGCTGAACAACACACAGGCCCAGGTCGATCCGGACGGGATGATCCGCATGGTCGTCTCCGCCCGCAATCCCGGCGTCGCCAACTGGGTCGAGACCCTGGGCCGCAGCCGCGGGTTCCTGCAGTTCCGCTGGCAGCGCCTCTCCCGCGACCTCACGACCGCGGACGGCCCGACGGCCCGGGTGGTCCCGTTCGACGACCTGGCCGCGGCACTTCCGTTCCTCGACCACAACCGGGTCACGCCCCAGCAGTGGTCCGCGCGGATCGCCGCTCGACAGACCGCGATCGCCGACCGGATGCTCGGGTGAGCGCCGTGACCACCACCCCGAGCCCCCTGCTCGCCGGACAGACCGTCGTGGTCAGCGGCGTCGGGCCCGGACTCGGCCGCACCCTTGCGGTGCGGTGCGCCGAGCACGGCGCCGACGTCGTGATCGCCGCCCGCACCGCCGCCCGCCTCGACGACGTCGCGGCCGAGATCACCGCCCTGGGCCGGCGCGCCCTGTCCGTCCCGACCGACATCACCGACACCGGCTCCGCGTCCCGGCTGGTCGAGACGGCCCTCCGCGAGTTCGGCCGGGTCGACACCCTGGTCAACAACGCTTTCTCGGTTCCGTCGATGAAACCGTTGGCACGCACCGACTTCCAGCACATCCGCGACAGCGTGGAACTCACCGTCCTCGGCGCGCTGCGCCTGACCCAACTGTTCACCGAGGCCCTGACCGAGACGAAGGGCTCGGTGGTGAACATCAATTCGATGGTGCTGCGACACTCGCAGGAGCGCTACGGCAGCTACAAGCTGGCCAAGTCGGCCCTGCTCGCGCTGTCACAGTCCCTCGCCACCGAGCTCGGCCCTCACGGAATCCGAGTCAATTCCGTTGCCCCCGGCTATATCTGGGGAGAAACCCTGAAGGCGTACTTCGAGCACCAGGCAGAGAAGTACGGCACCACCGTCGAACAGATCTACCAGCACACCGCGGCGGGCACCGACCTCAAACGCCTGCCCACCACCGAGGAGGTGGCCGACGCCGTGATCTTCCTCGCCTCCCCGCTGGCACGGGCCGTCACCGGCCAGTGCCTGGACGTGAACTGCGGCGAATACCACCACTGACCAGCCGTGCGCGTTTTCGGTAG
>NZ_WVTE01000254.1:0-33977 GCF_009939605.1 Rhodococcus sp. YH1
GGCACCCGCCGAGACACTCGCACCCCTGCTCGACTGGATGACCGAGCACCTCGACGAGGATCTGCCCGTGGCGGCGCTCGCCGCGAAGGCGCACATGTCCGCGCGGACCTTTGTTCGAGTCGGGTGCCCGGTTCGAGCAGCTCGCCGCCGCCGGGGCGCGGCCGCAGCGCGCTCTGTGGGCGTCGACCGGGGTGAAGAACCCGGAGTACTCGGACACCCTGTACGTCACCGAGCTGGTCGCCCCGCACACGGTCAACACCATGCCGGAGAAGACCCTCGAGGCCGTCGCCGACCATGGGGAAGTCACCGGCGACACGGTCACCGGCACCGAGAAGGCCGCCGCGAACGTGTTCTCCGCGCTGTCGACGATCGGGGTGAACCTGCCCGAGGTGTTCCGCAAGCTCGAGGACGAGGGCGTCGAGAAGTTCGAGGTGTCCTGGAACGAGCTGCTCGCCGCCACCTCCGAGCAGCTGATCGCGCACGGCGCGAAGAGCTGACGCGGTGCGCGAACCCGAGACGGCGGCGTGGGTCAACCCACTCCGGGACGAGCGCGATCGGCGGCTGCCCCGGATCGCCGGGCCGTGCGCCCTGGTGATCTTCGGAGTCACCGGTGACCTGGCCCGCCGCAAGCTGATGCCGGCGGTGTACGACCTGGCCAACCGCGGCCTGCTGCCGCCCGGGTTCGCGCTCGTCGGCTTCGCCCGGCGGGACTGGGTCGACGAGGACTTCGGCCGGGTCGTCCACGACGCGGTGAAGGCCAACTCGCGCACCAAATTCCGCGAGGAGGTGTGGAACCGCCTGGCCGAGGGCATTCGCTTCGTGCAGGGCAGCTTCGACGACGACGCCGCGTTCGCCGAACTCGCGTCGACGCTCGCCGAACTGGACAAGGCCCGCGGCACGGGCGGCAACCACGCCTTCTACCTCTCCATCCCGCCGAATGCGTTCCCGGTGGTGTCGGCGCAGCTGAAGCAGTCCGGGCTCGCGATCGCGCGGGAGGGCACGTGGAGCCGCGTGATCATCGAGAAGCCGTTCGGCCACGACCTGACGAGTGCCCGGGAGCTGAACCGGCTGGTCGCCGAGGTGTTCCCCGAGGAGGCGGTGTTCCGCATCGACCACTACCTCGGCAAGGAGACGGTGCAGAACATCCTGGCGTTGCGGTTCGCGAACCAACTGTTCGACCCGCTGTGGAACGCGCACTACGTCGACCATGTCCAGATCACGATGGCCGAGGACATCGGCCTCGGCGGCCGCGCCGGCTATTACGACGGCATCGGCGCCGCCCGGGACGTGATCCAGAACCACCTGTTGCAGCTGCTCGCGTTCATCGCCATGGAGGAACCGATCAGCTTCGACCCGGCCGAGTTGCGGGCGGAGAAGATCAAGGTGCTCTCCGCGACCAGGCTCGCCGAGCCCCTCGACGAGACCACCGCCCGCGGCCAGTACATCGCGGGCTGGCAGAACGGCGGTCAGGTCGTCGGCCTGCACGAGGAGCAGGGCTTCGCGGCCGACTCGACCACCGAGACGTACGCGGCGATCACGTGCGAGATCGACACCCGCCGCTGGGCCGGAGTGCCGTTCTACCTGCGCACCGGCAAGCGCCTGGGCCGGCGCGTCACCGAGATCGCGATCGTGTTCAAGCGGGCCCCGCACCTGCCGTTCGATCAGACGATGACCACCGAGCTCGGCCAAAACGCACTCGTGATCCGGGTGCAGCCGGACGAGGGGGTCACCCTCCGCTTCGGCTCCAAGGTGCCCGGGTCGGGCATGGAGGTCCGCGACGTCAACATGGACTTCAGCTACGGCCAGGCGTTCACCGAGTCCTCCCCCGAGGCGTACGAGCGGCTCATCCTCGATGTGCTGCTCGGCGTGCCGTCCCTCTTCCCCGTCGACGACGAGGTCGAGCTGTCGTGGAAGATCCTCGACCCCGTGCTCGAGCACTGGGCGGCACACGGTAAGCCCGAACCGTACGAGGCCGGCACCTGGGGACCGTCGGCGGCCGACGAGATGCTCCGTCGCTCGGGCCGCGAATGGAGACGCCCGTGAGAATGCAGTTGCGCAACGCGACCGCGATCGACATCAGCAAGCAGCTGGTCCAGCTGCGGCAGACCGGGGGCATCGTCACGCAGGGGCGCGTGCTCACGCTGGTGGTGTGCACCGACGGTCCGCGCGGACTCGAGGCCGCGATCACCGCGGCCATCGGGGCGTCGCGGGAGCATCCGTGCCGTGTGATCGTCGTCGGCCGCGGCCGCGCGGGCGGCGAACCGCGCATGGATGCGGAGATCCGCATCGGCGGCGACGCCGGCGCCTCGGAGGTGCTGATCCTCGCGTTGCACGGCCCGCTCGCCGACCACCAGGAATCGGTGATCGTGCCGTTCCTGCTGCCGGACACCCCGGTGGTGGTGTGGTGGCCGAACACGCCCCCGGAGGTGCCCGCGGCGGATCCGGTGGGCCGGCTCGCCGTGCGTCGCCTGACGGACGCGACGAACTCGTCGCGCCCCATGGCCGAGATCGTCTCCCGGCTGCCCGGCTACACCCCCGGCGACACCGACCTCGCGTGGGGCCGGATCACCTACTGGCGGGCGTTGCTCGTCTCCGCGCTCGACCAGCCGCCGTTCGAGCCGATCGAGTCGGCGCTGGTGTCGGGGCTCGGCAGCGAACCCGCGGTGGATCTGCTCGCGGGCTGGCTCGCGAGCCGGATCGACGGCCCGGTCCAGCGCGCGGTGGGCGATCTGCGGGTCGAACTGCGCACCCGCACCCAGACGATCTCGCTCGAGCGGCCCCAGGACGGGCGTGTCGCGACGTTGCGGCGCACCGGTAAACCCGATTCGCTGATCACGCTCGCACGCCGCGACTCCTCGGAATGCCTCGCCGAGGAACTGCGACGGCTCGACCCCGACGAGGTGTACCACTCGGCCCTGACCGCACTGTCCAAGGTGGAGTATGTCTGACGTGCACGACACTTCCCAGAACGTCCGCGTGCGGCGCTGCGAGACGGGCGACGACGTCGCGCGAGCGGCCGCCGCAGCCTTCGTCGAGGCCGTGGTCGCCGCGCAGCACGCCCGCGGCCGCGCGTCGGTGGTGCTCACCGGGGGCGGCACCGGCATCGCCGTGCTCGATGCGGTCCTGCGTGCCCCCGGTGGGATCGACTGGTCCGCGGTCGACGTGTACTTCGGCGACGAGCGATATCTGCCGCCGGGCGACCCGGAGCGCAACGAGGTCCAGGCGCGCGCGGCGCTGCTCGACCACGTGCCGCTCGATCCGGCGCGGGTGCACGCGATGCCCACCCTCGACGAGGCCGGGGCCGGTTCCCCCGACTCGGCGGCGCGCACGTACGAGGAGGTGCTCGCCGCGAACTCCTCCGACGGCACGACCCCCGAGTTCGACGTGCACCTGCTGGGCATGGGCGGCGAGGGCCACATCAACTCCCTGTTCCCGCACACCGACGCGGTGCGCGAGCAGGACCGCTTCGTCGTCGGCGTCGAGGACTCCCCCAAGCCGCCCGCCGCGCGGGTCACGCTCACCCTTCCCGCGATCCGTCGCGCCCGGCAGGTGTGGCTGCTCGTCACCGGTGCGGCCAAGGCCGAGGCCGTCGCGGCCGCGGTGGGCGGCGCCGCCCCGGTGGACGTCCCGGCGGCCGGGGCGCGGGGCCGCGAGCAGACCGTGTGGTTCCTCGATGCGGAGGCCGCCGCGGCACTGCCCGCCGACTGACCGTCACCGCCCCGGTCCGTCCCGGTCGGGCTCGCCCGCCCGTGGATCCGGGGGCCGGCAGCCGTCGGTCACGCCGCAGCGCAGGCGCGCGGTCCAGCTCGGGTTGCGGGTCGTGTGCAGCCCGGTGAGGCGGGCACGGCTGCAGCGCACCGTCCTACGGTCCATGGTGGGGCTCCTCCCCTGTGGTGTTCCCTGCCTCGTTCGACGCCGCGGCCGCCCCGGCGGTTCCCCGCCGAGTCGGTCCGACCCCGAACCCGGCAGGGTGACACCCGGCGGATCACAATGGGGACAGCACTGCGTGGAAAGGAGCGTTCGATGAGCACCCCGACCACCGTCCTCGGCGAGATCCGTCCCGAGCACGGCTGTCCGGACGGGTCCTCGCTCGTGACCCTGCACTACGTGCGCAGTTTCGCGCTGCCGGTGGGCGAGGTGTGGGCGGCGTTGACCGAGTCGGACCGGCTCGAACGCTGGTACGGACGGTGGACGGGCGACCCCACCTCCGGACGGGTGCGGCTGACGATGACCGACGAGCACGACACGGCGACGACGGACGTGCGGATCCTGCGCTGCGATCCACCCCACGAGCTCGGCGTCGACCAGGACGGGTGGCATCTCGAGGTCACCGTGAAGCAGGTCGGTGTCGTCACCACGCTCGAGTTCTCCCACCGGCACGTACCGCGGTCGGAGACCTCGGAGGTCGGTCCCGGCTGGCAGTACTATCTCGACCGGCTCGACGCCGTGCTCGCCGGCCGCGCCCTGCCCCGCTGGGACGGCTACCTCGACCTCGCCGACGAGTACCGCTGAACACCGCACAGGTGCTGGGCCGGCTCGCCGACGCCCTCGGCCACCGCGGAATCCGTCTGTACCCGGCCCGCGACAGCGGGGTGGTCCGCGACGTGCTCGTCGCCGCCGGGGACGAGGCCATGCTCGCGCACGCGCATCCGACCGTGGAGGCGGCGGGCACCGCTGCCCGCGTCGAACTGGACGAGGCCGACGGTCCCGATCGGTGACTGCGCCCGCGCACGCCGGAGCCGCACGCTCCGTCTGCACGGGTCCGGCCGCCTCGCCGGCGGCGGGCAGCGCCGGCGGCGGATTCCCCGATTCCGTGCACCCGCCGCGACGGGCCGACCGTACCCTCGACACAGCCGAGATTCCGAGGAGGGCGGCGTCATGAGCGCAGGCGGTGCCAGCGAGACGACCCGGCGGAACCTGCAGGCCGCGGCGGCCGCGCTGCCCGCGGACGACGGGCAGGATTCCGAGGACGTGACGCGCGGGTTCGTCGGCCGCAGCGAGCAGCGGCGGATCACCGGCGCGGACGGGCGGGTGGTGTGGGACCTCGACGCCTACGCGTTCCTGGACGGGTCCGCGCCGGAGACGGCGCATCCGAGCCTGTGGCGGCAGGGACGGCTGCTCGCCGAGGACGGCCTGTTCGAGGTGGTGCCGGGGATCTACCAGCTGCGCGGATTCGACCTGTCGGTGATGACCGTCGTCGAGGGTGAGGCCGGGGTGATCGTGATCGACCCCCTGATCAGCGCGGAGACCGCCGCGGCCGCCCTGGCCCTGTACCGCGGGTACCGCGGCGACCGACCCGTCTCCGGGATGATCTACACCCACTCCCACGTCGACCACTTCGGCGGTGTCAAGGGTGTGCTCGACCCGGGGCTCGTCGAGGCCGGGACGGTCCCCGTCGTCGCCCCGGCCGGGTTCCTCGAACACGCGGTGGCGGAGAACCTCTTCGCCGGCACGGCGATGTCGCGCCGCTCGGGCTACATGTACGGCGCGGCGCTCGAGAAGGGTCCGGCCGGTCAGATCGGGGCCGGGCTGGGCCAGACCACCTCGGCCGGCACCGTCACGCTCATCGCGCCGACCGTCGACATCACCGCGACCGGGCAGGAACTCACCGTCGACGGGGTGCGGATGGTCTTCCAGCTCACCCCCGGCACCGAGGCCCCGGCCGAGATGAACATCTGGTTCCCCGATCGGCGAGCCCTGTGCGCGGCGGAGAACGCCACCCACACCATGCACAACATCCTCACGCTGCGCGGCGCGGTGGTGCGCGACGCGCACGCCTGGGGCCACTACCTCAACGAGACGATCGGCCTGTGGGGCGACGCACTCGACGTCGTGTTCGCCTCGCACCACTGGCCGACGTGGGGCCGCGAACGTGCGCTCGAATTCCTGTCCGTGCAGCGCGACATGTACCTGTACCTGCACGATCAGACGCTGCGGATGATGAACCAGGGGCTCGTGGGCGCGGAGATCGCCGAGCGGTTCGAGATGCCCCCGGCCCTGGCGGCCGCGTGGCACACCCACGGCTACTACGGCTCGGTGAGCCACAACGTCAAGGCGATCTACCAGCGGTACATGGGGTGGTACGACGGCAATCCCGCCAACCTGTGGGCCCATCCCCCGGTCGAGGCAGCCCGCCGGTACGTCGACGCCATGGGCGGCGCCGACGCCGCCCTCGCCGTCGCGCGGGACGCCTTCGAGGAGGGCGACTACCGCTGGGTGCTCGAGGTCTGCAAGCATCTGCTGTTCACCGACGACACCGACCAGGCCGCCCGGGCCCTGCAGGCCGACGCGATGGAGCAACTCGCGTACGGCTCCGAGAACGGCACCTGGCGCTGCATCTACCTGGCCGGCGCGAAGGAGCTCCGCGACGGGATCTTCGGCTCGCCCGTGCAGTCCTCGGGCGACTTCCTCGATGCGCTGACCGTCCCGCAGCTCTTCGACAGCCTGGCCGTGCGGGTGGACGGGCCGCGTGCGTGGGACCTGCGGCTCGTGATCTCGTGGATCCTCACCGACCTCGGGATCACGTATCTCACGGAGCTGCAGCACGGCGTGCTCAACCACCGGACCGTCGACGCGCCGCTGCCGGGCAGCACGGTGTTCACCCTCACCCGCCGCACGCTGATCGGTGCGCTCACCGGGCAGCTGGATCCGGCGACGGCCCTCGCGGACGGGACGATCGCGGTGACGGGCGACCCGACGGTGGCGGGCCGGCTCTTCGAGGTGCTCGCACCGGTGGATCCGGAGTTCGCGATCGTCACGCCCTGACTCCCGCCGCTGCCGGGACCGCGGCGCGGTCCGGAGGTCAGCCGGGCCTGAGCACGCCGGCGTCGCCGAGGTCGTGGGACACGGTGAAGGTGCGGGAGGTCAGGCGCCAGCCGTCCCGGGTGCGGGTCCACCGATCGTCGTATTCGCCGAAACACTCGTAACTCGCTCCGGCGGCCGGACCCGCGCCCTGATGGTGGACGCGGGCATACGTCAGTGACCGGGCCCGGTCGCCGTCGACCTCGACACGGTGGTTGCCCAGCAGATGCTGCGACGGTCCGCAGCCACCGAGGTGCGCGCGGACCACGGCGACGATGCCGTCGCGGCCCGCGGCACCGTAGCCGGTGGCAGAGTCGGTGAAGGCGGCCCCGAGGGCCTCCCAGTCGCGGCGGTCGAGGGCGGCGGCGAGCTCGGCGAGCCGTTCGATGATCTGTTCGCGGTCGTGTGTCACCTGTCCCGTTGTAGCGGGCTCACGGCCGTTCGGGGCGCCGTCTTCCCGCTGAGCGGGCACGGGGCCCCGGCGTTCGCCCGCTGTCACCCCGCCGCTAGCCGCTGTTGCGCAGCGCGGTCGCGAGCCCGTTCATCGTCAGCTGGATGCCGCGGCGGACCCGGTCGGTGTCCTCGCCCGCGCGGAATCGGCGCAACAGTTCGACCTGCAGGTGGTTCAGCGGCTCGAGGTACGGGAAGCGGTTGTGCACCGATCGGGCCAGCGCCGGGTTGTCCGCGGTCAGGTCGGGGTGACCGGTGACCGCCAGGTAGGTGCGCACGGTGCGGTCGTGTTCGGCGGTGATCTTGTCGAACACCCGGTGCCGCAGATCGGGATCGGGCACCAGCTCGGCGTAGCGCGCCGCGAGACCGAGGTCGGACTTGGCCAGCACCATCGCCATGTTGGACAGCACGGTGCGGAAGAACGGCCAGCGGCGGTACAGGCCGGTGAGGGTGGCCAGACGCTCGTCGTCGCCGCCGATCCAGGTCTCGACGGCGGTGCCGGTGCCGTACCAGCCGGGCAGCATGACCCGGGACTGGGTCCACGCCAGCACCCAGGGGATCGCCCGCAGGTCGGCGATCGACGACGTCGGCTTGCGGGAGGTGGGCCGGCTGCCGATGTTCAGGGCCCCGATCTCCGCGACCGGCGTGGCGGTCCGGAAGTACTCGACGAAGCCGGGGGTCTCGTGTACCAGGTCGCTGTAGGCGGCGCGGGCGAGTTCGGCGAGCTCGTCGAGCACCGCGTACGCCGGGGCGGCGTCGCTGCCGAGTCCCTCGACGTCGAGGAGGGTGGACTCGAGAGTCGCGGCGACGAGTGATTCGAGGTTGCGGCGCGCCAGCTTCGGCTCGGCGTACTTCGCGGCGATCACCTCGCCCTGCTCGGTCAGCCGCAGCGAGCCGGCGACGGCCCCGGGCGGCTGCGCGAGGATCGCGTCGTAGCTCGGGCCACCGCCGCGGCCGACGGTGCCGCCGCGGCCGTGGAACAGGCGCAGCCGGATCCCGGCGGTGCGCGCGGCCTCCACCAGGTCGAGTTCGGCCCGGTACAGCGCCCAGTTCGCGGCGAGGTACCCGCCGTCCTTGTTCGAATCCGAGTAGCCCAGCATGACCTCCTGCACGCCGCCGGCGGCGTCGACGAGGTTGCGGAACTCGGGGACGGCAAGGGCGGCGGTGAGGATCTCGGCGCCGTGCCTCAAATCGTCGATGGTCTCGAACAGCGGGATCACCGCGACCGGGCAGCGCGGTCCCGCGACGTCGTGCTCGACGAGACCGACCTCGTCGAGCAGGATCACGGCCTCGAGCAGATCGGACACCGACCCGCACATGCTGACGATGTAGTGCGGCACCGCCTGGGGTCCGAGGCGCGCGACGGCGTCGGCGGCGGCGCGCAGCACGCCGAGTTCGCGGGTGGTGTCGGCGCCGAGCCGCGCGCCGGGCGCGCTGAGGGGCCGGCGGGTGCGCAACTCCGCGGCGAGCAGGGCGACCTTCTCGTCCTCGGGCAGGGTCGGATAGTCGTCGGTGACGCCCGCCCAGGCGAGCAGTTCGGCGATCACCCGGCCGTGCACCTCGGAGTTCTGCCGCAGGTCGAGGGAGGCGAGGTGGAAGCCGAAGGCCTCGACGGCGCCGCGGACGTGCGCGAGCCGGTCGTCGGCGAGGGCGGCGCCGCCGCCGGCGCGCAGGGCGACGTCGAGGATGTCGAGGTCGGCGAGCAGGTCGGCGGGCGTGTCGTAGCCGGCCAGTGGGCTCGGCAGCGCGTGCGGGGGCGGTTCGTCCAGCAGTCGTGCCGCGGTGGCGGTCAGGCGGCCGCGGATGCCGCGCAGCGCGCGGCGGTACGGTTCGTCGGCGCGCGACGGGGCGTCGTCACCGGAGGCGTCGGCGAGCCGGCCGAGGTCGTCGGTGATGCGGACCAGGCGCGCGGACATCGACAGTTCCCGCTCGAGCTGTTCGAGCTCGGCGAGGTGGTGGCCGAGGGCGGTCGCGGCGGCCCGGTCGGTGGCGCGGTGGACGACCTCGGCGGTCACGTTGGGGTTGCCGTCGCGGTCGCCGCCGATCCAGGTTCCGGTGCGCACCAACGGGTCCGGCAGCAGGGGGACGCCGGGCCAGCGTTCGCGCAGGGCGCGCCGGACCTCGGCGTTGAGGGCCGGGACGACGCGGAACAGGGAGGCGTCGTAGTACCGCAGGCCGACCTCGATCTCGTCCTGGATGCGGAGGCGGGCGAGCCGGATGAGGGCGGTCTGCCACAGGGTGAGGATCTGCCGCCACAGCTGCAGGTCGATGTCGGAATGCTCGTCGGGCTCGGCGCGTTCGCGGCGGCGCATGAGGTCGGTGATGCGGCTCTGCACGTCGAAGACGGTTCGGCGGCGGGTCTCGGTGGGGTGGGCGGTGATCACCGGGGAGACGAGGGCGCCGTCGAGCGCGGCGGCGACCTCGGCGGGGTCGAGTTCGGCGGCGTCGAGTTTGCGGTAGGTGGCGGCCAGCGAGCTGTCCTGTGCCGGTTCCCCGGCGCGCACGTGCACGGCGCGGCGGCGTTCGCGGTGCAGGTCCTCGGCGAGGTTCGCCAGCAGCGCGAAGTGGCTGAAGGCGCGGATGACGGGGAGGGTGTCGTCGGTGGGGACGTCGGCGAACATCGCCGCGACCTCGGCCCGGTCGATCTCGGAGCGGCGCACCCGGAAGCTCTCGACGCGGGCGCGTTCGACGAGGGCGAAGAGGTGCTCGCCGGCCTGTTCCCGGACGATGCGGCCCAGCATCCCGCCGAGCAGCCGGATGTCCTGGCGCAGGGGCTCGGTCGCGGAGCGGGACCCGGAGGGGTCGGCCGGGCGGGCGGTATCCGTCATCCGGTCAGTATCGCGGCCGACGCACGACGGCGCGACCCGGAATTCCGGGTCGCGCCGTCGTGCGGAGCGATCAGCTGAACTTGATCTGCAGGCCGATGCCGAGGATGGCGATCAGCCAGACGATGCCGGTGAAGACGGTCAGCCGGTCGAGGTTCTTCTCGGCGACACTGGAGCCGGACAGGCTGGACTGGACACCGCCACCGAACAGGGTGGACAGACCGCCGCCCTTACCGCGATGCAGCAGCACGAGCAGAATCAGCAGCAGGCTGGTGGTGATCAGCAGGATGTCGAGGAACAGTGCCATGGCGCCAGACTACAGGGCGCCGTCGCGGCGTCCTTCCGGGCCTCGGGGGGATCCGGAAGGGCGCCGCGGGTGCTTACAGCGGGCCGCCCGCGGCGATCGCGGAGAGCTGTGCGAACTCGTCGGCCTTGAGCGAGGCGCCGCCGACGAGACCGCCGTCGATGTCGGGCTGAGCGACGAGCTCGCCGACGTTCTTGGCGTTGACCGAGCCGCCGTAGAGCACGCGGACGGCGTCGGCGACCTCCGGGGAGGCGAGCTCGGCGAGGGTGGCGCGCACCGCGGCGCACACCTCCTGGGCGTCGGCAGCCGAGGCCACCTTCCCGGTGCCGATGGCCCACACCGGCTCGTACGCGACGACGATCTTCGCGATCTCGTCGGACGAGAGCCCGGCGAGGGACCCGCGCAGCTGGGCGACGTTGTGGGACACGTGCCGGCCGGCCTCGCGGACGTCGAGGCCCTCGCCGATGCAGACGATCGGGGTCAGCCCGTGCCGCAGGGCCGCCTTGGTCTTGGCGAGCACGATCTGGTCGGTCTCGCCGTGCAGCGTGCGCCGCTCGGAGTGGCCGACGACGACGTAGGCGCAGCCCAGCTTGGCCAGCATCGCACCGCTGATCTCGCCGGTGTAGGCGCCGGAGTCGTGGGCGGAGACGTCCTGGGCACCGTAGGTGAGCAGCAGCTTGTCGCCCTCGATCAGCGTCTGGACGCTGCGGATGTCCGTGAACGGCGGCAGCACCGTCACGTCCACCTTCTCGAGGTACTTCTCCGGCAGCGCGAAGGCGATCTTCTGCACCAGGGCGATGGCCTCGAGGTGGTTGAGGTTCATCTTCCAGTTGCCGGCGATGAGCGGCTTACGGGTCATCTCAGGCCTCCAGTGCAGCGATGCCGGGCAGTTCCTTGCCCTCGAGGTATTCGAGGGAGGCGCCGCCGCCGGTGGAGATGTGCGAGAACCCGTCCTCGGGCAGGCCGAGCAGGCGCACCGCCGCGGCCGAGTCGCCGCCGCCGACGACGCTGAACGCGCCGGCGCGGGTGGCCTCGACGATCGCCTCGGCGACCCCCTTGGTGCCGGCCGCGAATTTCTCGAACTCGAACACGCCCATCGGGCCGTTCCAGAACACGGTCTTGGCGCCGGTGAGGTACTGGGCGAACCGGGCCACCGACTCGGGTCCGATGTCCAGGCCCATCCAGCCGTCCGGGATCTCGGTGACGGGCACCGTCTCGGCCTCGGCGTCGGCGGCGAACGCGTCGGCGACGACCACGTCCTGCGGGATGTGGATGACGTCGCCGAACCGCTCGAGCAGGCCCTTGCAGGTCTCGGTCATCGACTCCTCGAGCAGCGAGTTGCCCACCGAGATACCTTGTGCCGCAAGGAAGGTGAAGCACATGCCGCCGCCGATGACGAGGGTGTCGACCTTGGGGGCGAGGGCCTCGATCACGGCGAGCTTGTCGGAGACCTTCGAGCCGCCGAGCACCACCGCGTAGGGCCGCTCCGGATCGGCCGTGAGCTTGGCCAGCACCTCGACCTCGGCGGCGACGAGGTTGCCCGCGTAGTGCGGCAGCAGGTTCGCCACGTCGTACACCGACGCCTGCTTGCGGTGCACCACACCGAATCCGTCGGAGACGAACGCGCCGTCCTCGCCGACGAGTTCGACGAGCTCGCGCGCCAGCGCCTGCCGCTCCGCCTCGTCCTTGCTGGTCTCGCGCGGATCGAAACGGATGTTCTCGAGCAGGAGGATGTCGCCGTCGGTCAGGCCCTCCGAGCGGGCCAGCGCGTCCTGTCCGACGACGTCGCCGGCGAGCTGGACGTTGCGGCCGAGCACCTCACCGAGCTTCGCCGCGACCGGGGCGAGGGAGAACTTCGGATCGGGCTCGCCCTTGGGCCGGCCCAGGTGGGCGGTGACGACGACCTTCGCGCCCGCCTCGGCGAGCGCGGCGATCGTCGGGGCGGACGCGACGATGCGGCCGGGGTCGGTGATCGTCGCGCCGTCCAACGGGACGTTGAGGTCCGAGCGCACCAGCACGCCACGACCCTCGACGCCGGCGTCGAGCAGATCCTTCAGGGTCTGAACTGCCACTGTTCGACTGTCCTGTTCGGTCAGAGGGACTTCGAGACCAGGCCGATGAGGTCGACCAGGCGGTTGGAGTAGCCCCACTCGTTGTCGTACCAGGAGACGATCTTGACCTGGTCGTCGATGACCTTGGTCAGGCCGGCGTCGTAGATCGACGAGTGCGGGTCGGTGACGATGTCGGAGGAGACGATCTCGTCCTCGGTGTACTTGAGGATGCCCTTGAGCGGGCCCTCGGCGGCCGCCTTCATCGCCGCGTTGATCTCCTCGATGGAGGCGGGGGTGGCGAGGTTGGCGGTCAGGTCGGTGACCGAGCCGGTCGGGATCGGCACGCGCAGGGCGTAGCCGTCGAGCTTGCCGACCAGCTGCGGCAGGACGAGGCCGATGGCCTTGGCGGCGCCGGTGCCGGTGGGCACGACGTTCAGGGCGGCGGCGCGGGCGCGGCGCAGGTCCTTGTGCGGGCCGTCCTGCAGGTTCTGGTCCTGGGTGTAGGCGTGGACCGTGGTCATCAGGCCCTTGACGATGCCGAAGCTGTCGTCGAGGACCTTGGCGATCGGGCCGAGGCAGTTGGTGGTGCACGAGGCGTTGGAGATGATGTTCTGGCTGCCGTCGTACTTGTCGTCGTTGACGCCCATCACCACGGTGAGGTCCTCACCCTTGGCGGGCGCCGAGATGATCACCTTCTTGGCGCCGGCGTCGAGGTGGCCCTTGGCCTTCGACGCGTCGGTGAAGATGCCCGTCGACTCGACGACGACGTCCACGCCCAGGTCGCCCCACGGCAGCGCGGCCGGGCCTTCCTTGACCTCGAGCGCCTTGATGCGGTGGTCACCGACGACGATGGTGTCCTCACCGTCGAGGCTGACGTCCTGCGGCAGGCGGCCGAGGATCGAGTCGTACTTGAGCAGGTGGGCCAGAGTCGCGTTGTCGGTGAGGTCGTTGACCGCGACGATCTCGATGTCGGTGGTGCCGAGCGCCCTCTGCGCCTCGACAGCCCGGAAGAAGTTACGTCCGATACGACCGAAGCCGTTCACGCCTACCCGGACAGTCACAATTACGCTCCTTTGCCCATCTCTGCTGGTTGTGCCAGTGGTGCCCACCGCGGTGCCGGAGACATCGGCGCCGGTCGGCAGGACTCATCGGTCGATGTGACCCCTACCCTATCTGCGGGGCCGGCGGGGCGCGGCAGGAGGCCCGGGGCGGCGCGGCCGCCGCCCGGGGCCGGCCGGCTAGGCCTCGTCGAGCAGCTCCGGGGTCACCGCGGATTCGGTGTCCGGGATGCCGAGATCCTTGGCCCGGCGGTCCGCCATGGACAGCAGCCGGCGGATGCGTCCGGCGACGGCGTCCTTCGTCATCGGCGGGTCGGCGAGCTGGCCCAGTTCCTCGAGCGACGCCTGCCGGTGCTGCACGCGCAGGGCACCGGCCGCGGCGAGGTGGTCGGGCACGTCGTCGCCGAGGATCGCCAGGGCCCGCTCGACGCGGGCGGCCGCGGCCACCGCGGCGCGCGCGGAGCGGCGCAGGTTGGCGTCGTCGAAGTTGGCGAGCCGGTTGGCGGTGGCGCGGACCTCCCGCCGCATCCGGCGCTCCTCCCAGGTCAGCCGGGTGTCCTGGGCACCCATGTGGGTGAGCAGCGCGCCGATGGCGTCGCCGTCGCGGACGACGACCCGGTCGGCGCCGCGCACCTCGCGGGCCTTGGCGGCGATGCCGAGGCGCCGGGCGGCGCCGACGAGCGCGAGCGCGGCCTCCGGGCCCGGGCAGCTGATCTCGAGGGCGGACGAGCGGCCCGGCTCGGTGAGCGAGCCGTGGGCGAGGAATGCGCCGCGCCACGCCGCCTCGGCGTCGGCGATGCTGCCGCCGACGACCTGCGCGGGCAGGCCGCGGACCGGGCGGCCGCGCACGTCGAGCAGACCGGTCTGGCGGGCCAGGGCCTCGCCCTCCTTGGCGACGCGCACCACGTAGCGCGAGCTCTTGCGCAACCCGCCGGCGCCGAGGACGTGCACCTCCGCGGAGTAGCCGTAGAGCTCGAAGATCTCGCGGCGCAACCGGCGGGCGATCGACCCGAGGTCCACCTCGGCCTCCACGACGACACGGCCCCCGACGATGTGCAGCCCGCCGGCGAAGCGCAGGAGGGCGGACACCTCGGCCTTGCGGCTGCTGGTGCGGGTGACCGCCAGCCGGCTCAGCTCGTCCTTGACCTCCGCTGTCATTGCCACGTGGGGATCTCCCTTCCGTCCCGCTGCGCGAGGTCCCGGGGGCGGGCCGCGTCGGGCAGGTGTTGAGCCAGGACCGCCGCCAGCTTGGCGGGGTCGTGTCGGTGGGTGCCGGTCTCCGCCACGTCGGCGTAGACCACCTGGGCGCCGAATCCGGCGGCGGCCCGGCACAGGTGTTCGCGTTCCCGGCCCTCGGGCACCGATGCGGAGTCGACCACCACGTGGTCGACCCGGAACTCCGGGGCGTGCTGGGCCAGCACGTGCAGGTGCCGCTCGGAGGAGAACCCGGCGGTCTCCCCCGGTTCGGCGGCCAGATTGAGCACCAGCACCTTGCGGGCCGGCGCCGTCACCAGCGCCTCGAGCAGGTCGGGGACGAGCACGTGCGGGATGACGCTCGAGAACCACGAGCCGGGCCCGAGCACGACGAGGTCGGCGGCGCCCACCGCGTCGAGCGCGTCGGGACACGCCGGGGGGTCGGCCGGGATCAGCCGCACGCGCCGGACCTTGCCGGGGGTGGTGGCGACGGCGACCTGCCCCCGGATGATGCGGCTGGCCCGCGGATCCGATTCGAGGCCGGACACGTCCGCCTCGATGTCGAGGGCGATCGGCGACATCGGCAGTACCCGGCCGCGCACCTCGAGCAGTTCGGCGACGCGGTCGAGGGCGGCCACGGGATCGCCGAGGACCTCGGTCAGCCCGGCCAGGATGAGATTGCCCACCGAGTGGCCCGCGAGCGCGCCGGTGCCGCCGAACCGGTGCTGCACCGTCTCGGTCCAGGTGTGCACCCCGGGGGTGTCCGCGGCCAGCGCGGCCAGCGCCATGCGCAGGTCGCCGGGCGGGATGACGCCGAGTTCGGCGCGCAGCCGGCCGGAGGAACCGCCGTCGTCGGCGACGGTGACGACGGCGGTGACGCGGTCGCTGAGCCGGCGGACGGCGCTGAGCGTGGCGTACAGGCCGTGGCCGCCGCCCAGGGCCACGATCGACGGATTCGGCGCGGTGCCCTGCCCGCCGGCCGGGCCGCCGGTCCCGGGCGCCGGGGCCGCGGAACCGGGCCCCGTCATTCGCGCCCCAGATCCCGGTGCGCGACGTGCACCGACAGCGTCGGGTCGGCGTCGAGTCGCGCGGCGAGCGCCTCGCTCATCGCCACGCTGCGGTGCTTGCCACCGGTACAGCCCACCGCGATCGTCATGTAACGCTTCCCCTCCCGGCGGTAACCGGCCGTGGTCAGTTCGAGCAGCCGATGATAGGTCTGCAGGTATTCCTGCGCCCCGTCCCGGCTCAGCACGTAGTCGCGGACGTCGACGTCCTGGCCGGTGTGCGGACGCAGCTCGGGCACCCAGTGCGGGTTGGGCAGGAACCGCACGTCGCACACCACGTCCGCGTCCATCGGCAGACCGTACTTGAATCCGAACGATTCCACGGTGACCCGGATCGAGTCGGCGTCGCCGTCGCCGAACGCGGACTCGATCTTGCGGCGCAGTTCCGGACCGGACAGCGACGACGTGTCGACCACCAGATCGGCGGCGGCCTTGACCGCGGCGAGCTGGGCGCGTTCGGTGGCGATGCCGTCGGTGAGGGTGCGGTCGGCGGCGTCGGCCTGCAGCGGGTGGCTGCGGCGGACCTGCTCGAAACGACGCACGAGGACCTCGTCGGTGGCCTCGAGGAACAGCACGCGGGTGCGCACGGGCCGGGCGGCCAGTTCGGTGACGACCCAGCCGAGGTCGCCGGTGAACAGGCGGCTGCGTACGTCCATGACCACGGCGAGGCGCTGCAGCGGCGGGTCGGCCCGCACCGCGAGATCGACCATCGAGGTGACCAGCTGCGGGGGCAGGTTCTCGGCGACGAACCAGCCGAGATCCTCGAGGGCCGTCGCGGCGGTGCTCAGACCGGCTCCGGACAGGCCCGTGACCAGGGCGACCTCCGCCCGCGGGCGGTGGTCGTCCCGGGGCCGGGGCCGAGGCTGCGCCGTCTCCGCCTCGTGTGTCACAGTTCCGACTCCGTTCGTCCGCCCGACACGCCGACGGTGCCATCATCACCCACCGGCGTGTCCGCCGCAGCCTCACCCGCCGGGGCCGGCACGGTGTCCGGGACGTCGCCGCGCAGGGCGTCGAGCACGGCGCGGGCGGTGGCGACGCCGATGCCGGGGACCGCGGTGATCTCCTCCACGGTCGCCTCCCGCAGCCGGGCCACCGACCCGAAGTGCGCGACGAGCGCGTTGCGGCGGGCCTGCCCGAGCCCGCGCACCCCGTCGAGCGCGGAAGCGGTCATGCGCCGGGACCGCTTGCTGCGGTGGTAGGTGATGGCGAAGCGGTGCGCCTCGTCCCGGACCCGCTGCAGCAGGTACAGCGATTCGCTGGTGCGGGGCAGGATGACCGGGTCCTCCTCCCCCGGCACCCAGACCTCCTCGAGCCGCTTGGCCAGTCCGATCACCGCGACGTCGGTGATGCCGAGTTCGTCGAGCACCTCCGCCGCGGCGGCGACCTGCGGGGCACCGCCGTCGACGACGTACAGATTCGGCGGGTACGCGAAGCGGCGGGGCCGCCCGGTGGCCGGATCGAGCGCGGCCTCCGGGGCGAGGTCGCCGCCGTCACCGTCGCGGGCCGCGGCCGGGTCACCGCCGGCCGCGGCGAGGTCCCGGTTGTGCCGCAGGAACCGGCGCCGGGTCACCTCGGCGATGGAGGCGACGTCGTCGGAGCGGCCGTCGCCGGCGGCCTCGCGGATGGCGTAGTGCCGGTAGTCCGCCTTGCGGGGCAGGCCGTCCTCGAACACCACCAGCGACGCGACGACGTCGGTGCCCTGCACGTGGCTGATGTCGACACACTCGATGCGCAGCGGCGCCGAGTCCAGGTCGAGGGCCTCCTGGATGCCCTGCAGGGCGGCCGAGCGGGCGGTGAAGTCGCCGGCGCGGCGCAGCTTGTGCTGGGTCAGGGCCTCGTGCGCGTTGCGCTGCACGGTCTCGGCGAGGGCCTTCTTGTCGCCGCGCTGCGGCACCCGCAGCCGCACCGGGCCGCCGCGCAGGGTGCCGAGCCAGCGGCTCATCTCCTCCGGCTCGGGCGGCAGGGCGGGCACGAGCACCTCGCGGGGCACGGCACTGCCCGCCGGTTCGGCGCCGGCCGCCGACAGGGCGGCCTCCTCGCCGTAGAACTGGGTGAGGAACTGCTCGACCAGCAGCGACAGTTCCATCTCGGCGGTGCCGGAGGAACCCGCCGCGTCCTCGGGCCGGTCCACCACGTCGCCGGACTTCTCCACCACCCAGCCCCGCTGGCCGCGCACGCGGCCGCCGCGCACGTGGAACACCTGCACGGCCACCTCGAGGTCGTCGCCGGCGAAGGCGACGAGGTCGGCGTCGGTGCCGTCGCCGAGCACCACCGCCTGCTTCTCCAGGGCGCGGCGCAGCGCACCGAGGTCGTCGCGCAGCCGCGCGGCGGTCTCGAAGTCGAGGTCCTCGGCGGCGGCCTGCATGCGCTGTTCGAGGTCGCGGACCAGCTTGTCGGTGCGGCCGGCGAGGAAGTCGCAGAAGTCCTCGACGATGCGCCGGTGCCCGGCCGCGTCGACACGGCCCACGCACGGTGCCGAGCACTTGTCGATGTAGCCGAGCAGGCACGGGCGGCCGATCTGCGCGTGCCGCTTGAACACTCCGGCCGAGCAGGTGCGGGCCGGGAACACCCGCAGCAGCAGATCGAGGGTCTCGCGGATGGCCCAGGCGTGGGAGTAGGGACCGAAGTACCGCACGCCCTTGCGGCGCGGCCCGCGGTAGACGAACAGCCGTGGGTACTCCTCGTTCAACGTCACCGCGAGCATGGGGTAGGTCTTGTCGTCGCGGTAGCGGACGTTGAACCGGGGATCGAACTCCTTGATCCAGTTGTACTCGAGCTGCAGCGCCTCGACCTCGGTGCCCACGACCGTCCACTCGACGGACCCGGCGGTGGTCACCATCTGCCGGGTCCGCGGGTGCAGCGACGCGACGTCGGCGAAATACGAGTTCAGCCGCGACCGCAGGCTCTTGGCCTTGCCGACGTAGACGACGCGGCCGTGCGGATCGCGGAACTTGTACACCCCCGGCTCCACCGGGACGGTGCCGGGGGCAGGGCGGTAGGTCGAGGGGTCGGGCACGGGTCCAGGCTAGTCGGCCGAGCCGACACCCCCGCCGTACCGCTGTTCGAGCTCGCGGAACGCGGCCAGCGCCGCGACGGCGTGCTCGCCGTCGCGGGCCTGCACAGCGACGACGGGCACGTACTCGTCCTGCGGCAGCTCGAGCCGGGGCCACGGCTTGCCCTGGGGGAAGGTCATGCCCCGCACCTGGTCCCAGCCGAACGCCTTCTCACCGAGGACGTTGCGCACCACCACACCGGACGCGCCGGCACGCAACCGGGGCCGGGTCAGCAGCAGCACACTGCCGGAGACGACGACGCCGACGCAGACGATGGCGATCTGGTCGGCGACGCGCAGGTTCACGCCGGTGTCGCCGCCGGCGCGCAGCACGAGCGCGGCCCCGATGTGGCCGAGCATGAGCACGATCGCCGCGACGATCGCCCACCGGGACATCTTGCGGCTGCGGACCTCGAGGTCCCAGCGGGTGTCGGCGGCGGAGGTCACCGCGCGGCCCCGCGCAGCCGCCGCAGGGTCACGGCGGTGTCGAGGGCGGCAGCGCACGCCTGCCCGCCCTTGTCCTCGACGGAGCCGGGCAGTCCGGCCCGGTCGATCGCCTGCTGCTCGTCGTTCGTGGTGAGGACCCCGTTGCCGACGGGGGTGCCCTCGTCCAGCGCGATGCGGGTGAGCCCGTAGGTGACGGCGTCGCACACGTACTCGAAATGGGGGGTCCCGCCGCGGATCACGACGCCGAGGGCGACGACCGCGTCGTGGGTGCGGGCCAGCTGCTGGGCGACGACCGGCAGCTCGATCGCGCCGGCGACACGTTCGAGGGTGACGTCGGTGACGCCGGCCTGCTCGGCGACGCGCTGCGCCCCGGCGACGAGCGCCTCGGAGATCTCGGCGTGCCAGCGGCCGGCGACGATGGCCAGCCGCAGCCCGGCCGCCTCGGACAGCTGCAGCTCGGGCAGTCCTTCGCCGCTCATCTACGCGTCCCCCGCCTCGTAGTCGTCCAGGCCGATCAGGTCGTGGCCCATGCGGTCCCGCTTGGTGCGCAGGTAGGTGATGTTCTCGGAGTTCGCGCGCAGCGGCATCGCCACCCGCTCGGTGATCTGCAGCCCGTAGCCGTCGAGGCCGACCCGCTTGGCGGGGTTGTTGGTCAGCAACCGCATCGACGAGATGCCCAGGTCCACGAGAATCTGCGCGCCGATGCCGTAGTCGCGGGCGTCGGCGGGCAGGCCGAGCTGCAGGTTCGCGTCCACGGTGTCCGAGCCGGAGTCCTGCAGCTGGTAGGCCTGCAGCTTGTGCATCAGGCCGATGCCGCGGCCCTCGTGCCCGCGCATGTACAGCACCACACCGCGGCCCTCCATGGCCACCATCTCGAGTGCGGCGTCGAGCTGTGGGCCGCAGTCGCACCGCAGCGAGCCGAACACGTCGCCGGTCAGGCACTCCGAGTGCACCCGCACGAGCACGTCGGCACCCTCACCGTCCGGGCCGGGGATGTCGCCGAGCACCAGCGCGACGTGCTCGACCTCGTCGTAGACGCTCTGGTAGCCGACGGCGGTGAAGTCGCCGTGCCGGGTGGGGATGCGGGCCTCGGCGATGCGCACGACGTGCTTTTCGTGCTTGCGGCGCCAGGCGATCAGGTCGGCGATGGAGATCAGGGCGAGCTTGTGCTCGTCGGCGAAGACCCGCAGTTCCTCGGTCTGAGCCATGTGGCCCTCGTCCTTCTGCGAGACGATCTCGCAGATCACGCCGGCCGGGCGCAGGTCGGCCATGCGGGCGAGGTCGACGGCGGCCTCGGTGTGGCCGGGCCGGCGCAGCACGCCGCCCTCCTTGGCGCGCAGCGGCACCACGTGCCCGGGGCGGGTGAAGTCCTGTGCGGTGCTGTTCGGATCGGCGAGCAGCCGCATCGTGGTGGCCCGGTCCGAGGCGGAGATGCCGGTGCCGATCCCTTCCCGCGCGTCGACGGTCACGGTGTAGGCGGTGCCGTGCTTGTCCTGGTTGGTCGAGTACATGGGGGGCAGGCCGAGGCGGTCGCAGTCCTCCCCGGCCAGCGGCACGCACAGGTACCCGGAGGTGTAGCGCACCATGAACGCCACCAGTTCGGGAGTGGCCTTCTCGGCTGCGAAGATGAGGTCGCCCTCGTTCTCGCGGTCCTCGTCGTCGACCACGACGACCGCCTTGCCGGCTGCGATATCGGCGATCGCGCGCTCGATGGTGTCGAACCTCGTCACTTGCGTGGGCTCCAAAATCTCGTGTACGGACAAACTGATTGCCGAGTTCAACAGTACGACTCAGCGGCCGGCGGCCTGCAGCCGCTCCACATACTTCGCGATGACGTCGACCTCGAGGTTGACGAGCGTGCCGGGGGCGGCGCTGCCCAGGGTGGTCAGCGACAGCGTGGTCGGGATCAGGGAGATCTCGAACCACTCGTCGCCGGGCTCGCCGCCGAGCGCGGAGACGGTCAGCGAGACCCCGTCCACCGTGATCGAGCCCTTGTGCACCACGTACCGGGACACGTCGGCAGGCAACGAGATCCGCACCACGGTCCAGTTCTCCGACGGGGTGCGCGAGAGCACGGTGCCGGTGCCGTCGACGTGGCCCTGGACCAGGTGCCCGCCGAGGCGGCTGTTCAGCGCGGCGGCCCGCTCGAGGTTGACGCGGCTGCCGGGACCGAGCTGCGACAGGCTCGAACGGTCGAGGGTCTCCTTCATCACATCGGCGGTGAAGGAGTCGCCGCCCGGGACGTCGACGACGGTCAGGCACACACCGTTGACGGCGATGGAGTCGCCGTGGCCGGCGTCGGAGGTCACGACGGGTCCGCGGACGGTGAACCGCGCCGCGTCGGCCAGGTCCTCCCGCGCGACGATCTCGCCCAGTTCCTCCACGATCCCGGTGAACACAGCTCGCTCCTCACTCCCGGTCGGGGACCAGGGTCAGCAACACGTCGGCGCCGACGGTTTCGACGCGCTCCCGACGAAACCGTAGCGCCTCGGCGATCGTGCGCACGCCGGCGTCCCGCACTGCGGACGGTCCGGACCCGAGCAGCACCGGCGCGAGATAGGCCTGGATGCGGTCGACCCGGCCCGCGGCGAGGAACGCACCGGCCAGGCGCGGGCCGCCCTCGAGCAGCACGTCCACCCGGTCCGCGAGCGCGCCGAGCACCTCGTCCGGATCGTGGGTGCGCAGCACCAGGGTGGGCGCGGCATCATCGAGAACTCTTGCGGTCTTCGGGATCTCGCTCCTGCCGACGACCACGCGCAGGGGCTGGTGCGGGGCCAGCGAGCCGTCCGGCAGCCGGGCGGTCAACCACGGGTCGTCGGCGAGGACGGTGCCGGTGCCGACGACGATCGCGTCGAGCCGCGAGCGCTCGGCGTGCACGCGGGCGCGTGACTGCGGGCCGGAGATCCAGCGGCTGGTGCCGTCGGCGGCGGCGCTGCGCCCGTCCAGGCTCGCGGCGTACTTCCACGTCACGTGGGGCCGTCCCGTGCGCTGCCGGTGCAGCCAGGCACGCAGGGCTCCCGCCTCGGCGGGCTCGGCGCCGAACCCGCCGTGCACCCGCACGCCGCCGTCCCGCAGCGTCCGCGCACCCCCGGCCGCCGCCGGGTGGGGATCGGCCACCGCGTAGTAGACGGCGGCGACGCCGGCGCGCAGCAGGGCCTGCGCGCACGGACCGGTACGGCCGGTGTGATTGCACGGCTCCAGGGTCACGACGGCGGTGCCGCCGCGGGCCCGCTCCCCGGCCGCCTCGAGTGCGACGACCTCGGCGTGGGGGCCGCCCGGCGGCCGGGTCGCCCCGACCCCGGCGACCTGTCCCGCCGCGTCGAGGATCACCGCGCCGACGGGCGGATTGGGGCTGGTGGTGCCGCGCACCGACTCCCCGGCGTCGAGCGCGAGGCGCAGTGCCGCCTCGAGCGGGGCACCGCTCACGGCCGCCTCGAGCGGTGCATCGCTCACGTGGCCAGGGTCAGGTGCGGGGAGGCGTGGGCGGCCCGCTCACGCAGCTTGCGCACCGCCTCGCCCGGGTCGTCGGCCCCGTACACGGCCGACCCGGCGACGAAGCAGTCCACCCCGGCCTCGGCGGCCGCCTCGATGGTGTCGGCGTTGATGCCGCCGTCGATCTCGACGAGCAGGGTCAGCTCCCCGGCGTCGACGAGACGGCGGATCGCGCGGACCTTGTCGAGCACGTCGGGGATGAACGACTGGCCGCCGAAGCCGGGCTCGACGCTCATCACCAGCAGCGTGTCGAACTCCTTCAGGATCTCGAGGTAGGGCTCGAGCGGGGTGCCGGGCTTGACGCTCAGGCCGGCCTTGGCGCCGGCGGCCCGGATGTCGCGGGCGACGGCGACGGGATTCTCGGTGGCCTCGACGTGGAAGGTGACATTGTGCGCGCCCGCCTCGGCGTAGGGCGGCGCCCAGCGGCCCGGGTCCTCGATCATCAGATGACAGTCGAGTGGGATGTCGGTTGCCTTCAGCAGCGACTGCACCACCGGCAGGCCGAGGGTCAGGTTCGGCACGAAGTGCGCGTCCATGACGTCGACGTGCAGCCAGTGCGCGTCCGCGACGGCGGCGGCCTCGTCGGCCAGGCGCGCGAAATCCGCGGAGAGGATGGAGGGGGCGATCATCGGGTGGGCCACGTCCACCGAGTTTAACGGTCCCGCCGGCGGGGCCCGCCGCGCGTCGCGGCGCCCGCCCGCCCGGGGACAGGTTTTCATGACTTTCGACCCCTGGTTCGACCCTCTGGGCGATGCTTGAGTGGACGGTGGCGGGCCCGGATCCGCTGGGCCCGAAGCGGCAGTGGGGAGCGACGATGGCCACGCACACGGTGTGGGTTCGACCGATCGGCGAGGTGGGCGCGGAGGATGCGCCGACCGTGGGGGGCAAGTCCGCCAACCTCGGGGAGATGACCCGGGCCGGGTTCCCCGTGCCGCCCGCCTTCGCGATCACCACCGCCGCCTATCTCGATTCGATGGCCGCCGCGGGGGTGCGCGACCGGCTGCGCGCCGAGGCCGTCCCGGCCTCCGACATCGACGACGCGACGCTGATCCGCACCTCCGCGGAACTGGCCGCGCTGGTGACCGGGGCCGCGGTGCCCGACGAGATCCGCGCCGACATCGTCGCCGCCTACGAGAAGCTGGGCGTGGACGTGCCGGTGGCGGTGCGGTCCTCCGCGCCCGCCGAGGACGCCGCGGACACCTCGTTCGCCGGGATCCACGAGTCGTACACCAACATCGCCGGCGCCGACGCGGTGGTGCGCGCCGTGCAGGCGTGCTGGGCGTCGTTGTGGTCGGAGCGGGCCCGGACCTACCGGGGCCTGCGCGGGGTGACCGACGAACCGTCCATCGCCGTCGTGGTGCAGGTGATGGTGCGCTCGGAGGCCTCGGGGGTGGCGTTCACGGCCGACCCCCGCACCGGCGAGCTCGACCGCATCGTCGTCGAGGCCGCCCTCGGCCTCGGCGAGGTCGTCGTGGGCGGCCAGGTCGAGCCGGACACCTACGTCGTCGCCAAGGACGGCTTCGCCGTGCTCGACGTGCATCTCGGGCATCAGGAGTTCCAGATCGCCTCCACCGACACCGGCGACAGCCGCGTCGCGGTCGATTCGTCGCGGCAGACGCGGGTGCTCGACGAGGAGCAGCTCGAGAAGGTCGCGCGGCTCGCCGCGGGCGTCGAGCAGCACTACGGCCGGCCGCAGGACCTCGAGTTCGCGTTCGCCGAGGGCGAGCTGTGGATCGTGCAGACCCGCCCGATCACCACCCTGGGCATGCCCGGGGCCGCCGCGGCGTCCGGCAACGGGCAGGCGACACCGCTGCTGACCGGGCTCGGCGCCGGCCCCGGCCGGGCGACCGGACGGGTCCGGGTGCTGCAGGAACTGGTCGACGGCAAGCGCCTGACCGAGGGGGAGATCCTCGTGGCCCCGATGACGCGGCCCGACTGGCTGCCGATCCTGCGCCGCGCCGGGGGCATCGTCACCGACGGTGGCGGCATCACCTGTCACGCCGCGATCGTCGGCCGCGAACTCGGCAAGCCCGTCGTCGTCGGCGCCCGCACCGCGACGCAGGACCTGCGGGACGGCCAGGTGATCACGGTGGACGGCGATGCCGGCGTCGTGTTCGACGGGGAGGTCCGCGCCGACCGGCCGACCGCGGCGCAGACCGCCGCCCCGGCGGCCGCGGCCCCCTCCCCGACCGTCACCGCGACGGCCGTGTACGTCAATCTCGCCACCCCCGACGCCGCGCAGGCCGTCGCCGCCACCGACGTCGACGGGGTGGGGCTGCTGCGGGCGGAGTTCATGATCACCGAGGCGCTCGCCGGGGAGCATCCCGCCTACATGATCGCGCAGGGCCGGCGCGAGGAGTACGTGTCGAAGATGGCCGAGGGCGTCGCGCGGATCGCGGCGGCCTTCGCCCCGCGGCCGGTGGTGTACCGCGCAATCGACCTGCGCAGCAACGAGTTCGCGAACCTGAAGGGGGGCGAGGTGGAGCCGGACGAGGAGAACCCGATGATCGGGTACCGCGGCTGCTTCCGCTACGTGCGCGATCCCGAGCTGTTCTCGCTCGACCTCGACGTCCTGCACCGCGTGCGCGCGCAGCACCCCAACGTGCACCTGATGATCCCGTTCGTGCGCACCCGTTGGGAACTGAGGGAGTGCCTGGCCCAGCTCGACGCGCATCCGCTCGGCACGGATCGCCGGATGCTGCGCTGGATCATGGCCGAGGTGCCGTCGGTGGTGTACTGGCTGCCCGAGTACGCGAAGCTCGGCATCCACGGCGTGTCGATCGGCAGCAACGACCTGACCCAGCTCGTGCTCGGCGTCGACCGCGACTCCGAGGTGTGCAAGGACCTGTTCGACACGCTCGACCCGGCGGTGCTGGACGCGATCGACCACATCATCGAGCGGGCGTCGGCGGCCGGCCTGACCACGTCGCTGTGCGGGCAGGCCGTCTCCACCAGCACGGAACTGGCCGAGCATCTCGTGCGCCGGGGCATCACGTCGGTGTCGGTGACGCCGGACGCGGCGGCGCAGACCCGGCGCACGGTGGCGCAGGCCGAGCAACGGATCGTCCTGGACCGCGCACGGCACGAGCACTGACCGCGTCGTGCGCTCCGAGCGAGCGGACCATGCCGTCGGCCGCTCGGGACCGCCCTGACGGGGGGAACGATCCGGTCGCTCGGGGCGTCACCGCTGCCGCGCGAGGACGTCGAACCGCTCGACGTCGTCGCGGCGGCAGACCTGGCTGCCCGGGGTGAGCAGGGCCGCCGAGCCCGCCGCGATGCCGAGCGCCAGGGCGTCGCGCAGCGAGCGGCCCCGCAGCAGGCCCACGACCAGCCCGGCGACCATGCTGTCGCCGGCGCCCACGGCGCTGCGCACGGGCACGTCCAGGGCCTTCAGCCGGGCGGTGGTGTCGGCGGAGACGAGCAGCGCCCCCTCCGGCCCGAGGGACACCACCACGACCTCGGCGACGCCGGCGTCGACGAGTTCGTGGGCGGCCGCGGCCTGTTCGTGCGGGGTGCGCAGTTCCCGGCCCACCCATTCGCGCAGCTCCCGCAGGCTCGGCTTGACCAGGTGCACGCCCGACTTGATGCGGCGCAGTGCGTCCCCCGACGAGTCGAGGACGAAGCGCGCACCGGCGTCGGTGGCGGCGTCGGCCACGCGCTGGACGAACTCGCCCGGCACGCCCGGCGGAAGGCTGCCGCTGGCGACGACGTACCGTGCGCCGGTGGCGGTCTCGACGAGCAGGTCCAGGCACCGTTCCTGGTCCTCCACGCTCAGCTCCGGGCCGGGCAGCACGAACCGGTACTCGTGGCCGGTGCTGCGTTCGATCGCCGTGAACGACTCGCGGGTCATGCCGTCGATGTCGATGCGCCGGCTGTCGACACCCCCGGCGGCCAGCAGCGCCGAGAGCGTATCCCCGGTCGGACCGCCGGCCGGATACACCGCCCCGGCCGACACGCCGAGCACCCCGGCGACCTTCGCGACGTTGATCCCGCCTCCCCCGGCCTCGAGCCGCGGCGCCTCGCAGCGCAGTTTGCTGGTGGGCCGCACCTCGGCGGTGTAGGTGGTCACGTCGAGCGCCGGGTTCATGGTCAGGGTGACGATGTCGGGCACGACGTGCCTCCTGCAGGGAGCGGCCGGGTTGCGTCCGACCGTATCCGAGCGCGGACCGATTCTTCCGGCGTTCGCGCCACAGGCTCGCGGATCAGCCCGCCGGTGTACGCAGCGCGGCCATGAACATCGCGTCGGTGCCGTGCCGGTGCGGCCACAGTTGCACGGACGGGCCGTCGCCGAGACGCGGCACGCCGGGCACGAGCTCGCGCGTGTCGAGCTGCTCGACCTGGTGCCGACGGACGGCGTCGGCGACGACGGCGAGGGTCTCGGAGGTGTGCGGGGAGCACGTCGCGTACAGCACCACGCCGCCGGGCCGCAGCAGGCCGATCGCCGAGGCGAGGAGCTGTTTCTGCAGCCGCACCAGCTCGGCGACGTCGCCGGGGCTGCGACGCCACCGCGATTCGGGCCGGCGCCGCAGGGCGCCCAGCCCGGTGCACGGCGCGTCGACCAGGATGCGGTCGTAGCCGGACCCGAGGCCGGGATCGCGACCGTCGGCGACGTGCACCGTGACCGGGAGGCCGCGGGTGGCCTTGCGGATCAGCTCGGCGCGGTGCTCGACCGGCTCGACGGCGTCGACGGTGAAGCCGTCGATGTCCGCCAGCGCGCCGAGCAGGGCGGCCTTGCCGCCGGGACCGGCACACAGGTCCAGCCACCGGCCGTGGTCGGGTCCGTCGAGCGGGGCGAGCGTGAGCGCCCGCGCCACCAGCTGGCTGCCCTCGTCCTGCACGCCGGCCATGCCCTCGCGCACGGGGTCGAGCTTGCCGGGGTCGCCGCCGCCGTCGAGATGCACGGCGTAGGGCGACCAGGGGCCGATCTCCCCGCCGGTGGCCAGCGCGAGCTCCTCCGCGGTGATCACCCCCGGACGAGCCACCAGGTGCACCACCGGCCGGGCGTCGTCCGCCGCGAGCACCTCCTCGAGCTCCCCGGCGTCGGGACCGAGCGCGACCGCGAAGGCCTTCGCGATCCACTCCGGATGCGCATACCGGAATGCCAGGTGTCCCACGGGGTCACGAGCCGGGTCGGGGGCGAGCTCGACGATCCACTGTTCCTCGGGCTTCTCCGCGACGCGCCGCAGCACCGCATTGACGAATCCGGACTTGCCGTGGCCGAATTCGCTGCGGACGATGTCGACGCTCGTCGCGACGGCCGCGTGCGGGGCGATGCGGGTGCGCAGCAGCTGGTACGTGCCCAGCCGCAGGGTGTCCAGCAGCGCCCCGTCGATCTCGGTGACGGGCCGGTTGGCGCACGCGGCGATCACGGCGTCGAGCAGACCCTGGGCGCGGGCGGCGCCGTACGTCAGCTCGGTGGCCAGGGCGGCGTCGCGACCGTCGAGACGCCGCTCCCGCAGCAGCGCCGGCAGCACCAGGTTGGCGTAGGCGTCGCGCTCCCGGACCGCGCGCAGCACGTCGCGGGCGGCGAGACGGGCCTGGTCGAGGCCGGCCTCCGCGGGGGACGGCCGGCGGGCCTGCCGAGGCTTGTTGTTGCGGTCGCCGGGTCCGCGGCGCGAGCGGCGGGCGGGGCGTCGGGACTCGGTCACTGGGCGCGTACCTCCGGGTCGAGCCGGGCGCCGCGAACCCAGTCCGCGGCCGCCATCGTCTTCTTGCCGGGCGGCTGGACCTGCCCGAGCCGCACGGCGGTGCTGCCGGTGCCGACGAGGACACCGTCCTTGCGGGCCAGGATCTGCCCGGGCGCGAGGGTCTCCTCGGTGCCGGTCACGGGCCCGAGCTTGACGCGCAGGTCGCCGATCATCGTCCAGGCACCGGGTGCGGGCGTGACCGAACGGATGTGGCGGTCCACGAGGTGCGCGGGCCGGTCCCAGCTCACGCGGGCCGACTCGACCGTGACCTTGGGGGCGTGCGAGACGCCGTCCGTGGGCTGCGGCACGGCCGTGAGCACCCCGTCCTCGAGACCGTCGAGAGTCGATTCGAGGAGCGCGGCACCGGAATCGGCGAGCCGGGCGAGCAGATCCCCCGCCGTGTCGGCGGGCCGGATCGTCTCGGTGACCACCCCGTAGACCGGGCCGGTGTCCAGGCCCTCCTCGAGCCGGAACGTGCTCGCGCCGGTCACCTCGTCCCCCGCGGCGAGCGCGGCCTGCACGGGCGCGGCGCCGCGCCACGCGGGCAGCAGCGAGAAGTGCAGATTCACCCAGCCGAACTTCGGGATGTCGAGCACCGGTTGCGGGATGAGCGCGCCGTAGGCGACGACCGGGCAGCAGTCGGGGGCGAGTTCGCTCAGCCGGGCCACGAAGTCGGGGTCGCGCGGCCGCTCCGGGGTGAGGACCTCGATGCCGTGGTCGTCGGCGAGCCGCCCCACGGCCGAGCGGACGACACGCCGCCCGCGGCCGGCGGTGGTGTCGGGCCGGGTCACCACCGCGACCACCTCGTGGCGCGGCGAGTCGAGCAGGCGGCGCAGCGACGGTACGGCCGGTTCGGGGGTCCCGGCAAACACCAGCCGCACGTCAGCGGCCCGTCCGCGCGCGAGGAGCGAGGCCCCGGCCCCGGGAGGCGGACTGCGCTGGGCCGACCGAACTGTTCACGAATGCTGCTCCCGGATCTCGACGACGAATGGTGCCCTCAGTCTAGGGACCGGGCCTGCGGGCGGTGACATCCGTCCGCGAACCCGAGGGGTCGGGCCGGGCGTGACGAATCCCGGCAACCGCCGTGCGGCGTCGATAGGCTGAGCCGATGGCAGAGACGCGAGAACGGATGGCACGGTCCCCCCGTGTGCGCTCGGCGGACCCCGCGGGCGTGCCCTGGCCGGCGGCGCAGGAGCAGGACGTGGTCCTGGTGGACACCACGTGGGGCGAGCTGCAGCCGCTGCAGTGCGCGCCCGGGGTGGTGACCGTCGGTGAGCTGGAACTGACGGAGCTGGTCGCGAACGGAGCCGTGCTCGTCGACACCCGTGTCCCGGACTCGCGCAAGGGCAGGTCCATTCCGGGCGCGGTCAACCTGCCGCACGGCCGGATCACGGAGCTGCGGGACCGGCTCGATCCGTCCCGGGTGTCGATCCTGTTCTGCAACGGCCCGCAGTGCCCGCAGTCCCCGATGGCGATCCGGGAGCTGCTCGAGGCGGGATATCCGGCGTCCTCGCTGGCGTACTACCGCGGTGGCCTGCACGACTGGGTGACGTTGGCGATGCCGCTCGAGCAGGTGGACTGATCTGCGGGGCGAGCCGCGCTCCGCGGCGCGCCTCCCAGGCCCGGGCGGCCAGCGCGGCGAAACCGACGTAGCCCCAGCCGAGCAGCACGTCGACCACGTAGTGTTCGCCGCCGTAGACGAGCGTGAAGGCCATGGCGAGCGGGAACGCCACCAGCAGCGCCCGCATCCAGCCGCGCCGCGCGATCGGCCACAGGGCGACCGCCACGAGCAGCGCGAACGCCGAGTGCAGCGACGGCAGCGCGGCGACCGGGTTGCCCTGCGCCTCCAGCCATCGGGTGCCGACGTCGATCGGCACCACCCCGAAACCGAAGCCGGTGACCCGCCCGACGCCGTCCGGCAGCACGCCCACCTCGGAGGCGTACCACGGTGGGGCCGCCGGCACGAGGATGTAGGTGATCAGTCCGAAGTACGACAGGAGCAGCACCCGTCGCATGTACCCGGCCCAGCGTGACCGCGAGTACAGGTACAGCAGGGCCGCGAGCAACCACGGCACGAGAAAATGGCTGGTGTAGACGACGGCGGTGATCATGGTCCAGCCGGGCCGCTCCCCGTCCGCGCCGAGCAGGCGTTCCTGCAGCCACACCGTCGGGACCGTGCCGCCGAACAGCCAGCTCTCCACGGCGACCGGTTCGTGTACCCGCACGGGCAGGCCGAGTTCGTCGGCGATGCCGCGGGTGTGGTCGTAGACCACGAGCGCCGCGACCAGGGGCAGCCAGTCGACGACGACGCGCACGTGCCCGCGCCACGGCCGGTCGATCGCGAAGGCGATCAGCCCGGCGACGATCCAGGCCGCCTGGTACACCCGGTCGGCGGGGATGCCCATCGTGACGACGGTGCCGATCAGCGCAGCGAGGTACACGCACCGCGCGGCCACCCGGAGGTACTGGCGCGGCGACACCAGCTGCGGCGCCCGCATCACCGCGAGAGCGCGTCCCGGAAGCGAGGGGGGGTTCACCGCTACCTCCCTTCGGCGCGCTGTCCCGGGCGCCGGTGACCGTCGTCCGCAGGGGCTCGTGCCGCCCGCATACCCATGATCGGGGCACCGGGCACGCCCCGGGGGCGGATCGGGTCAGGAGTTGCTCTCGATGATCAGTTCGGGGATGCCCGTGCCGAGCGGCACCGGGATGCACTCGCCGAGGGCGTACCGCTCAGGGGCGAGCGCGTGCCGGATCACGGTGAGCGAGAACGGGTCGTACACCATGTTGAAGTGCCCGGTCTGATCCGGTGGGCACAGGTCCTGGATCATCAGGTTGACCGCCCCGGGTCCGCGCAGCGCCACGTTGGTGGACGGCTGGATGACCTCGTCGACGCGGGATCCGATGGTGGTGTAGCGGACGCCGGGAACGGTGTCGACCGGGGTGTTGAGTTCGGTGAGCAGTTCCGAACCCTGCAGTTGCTGCGCGAGGGCCACCGAGAAGAAGTCCTCGACCGCGTCGGTGGCGCCGGGAGCGGCCACGGCCGCGGTGCCGAGCCCGTAGAAGGTGCCACCGTAGCTCGGCGAGGCCACGCCCACCCAGCGGTCCACGACGGCCGATCCGCCGAGGCGGTTGACGTAGTACCGCGCGACGGTGGCGCCCTGCGAGTAGCCGAGGAGATCGACCTTGTCGGCGCCGGTGTCGGCGCGCACACGCTCGACGAACCCGCCGAGCTGCGCGGCGCTGACCCGGATGTCCCCGGTGCCGTAGTCGTCGGCACCGTCGGCCTTTCCGTAGTCGAGAGCGAAGACGCACCAGCCGGCGTCGGCGAGCATCGGGGCGACCGCGGCCCAGTCCGAGTAGGAGTTGGAGTCGGTGCCGTGGGCGAGGACCACCGGCCGCGGATGGTCCGGGGCGGGCACGCACCCGAAGTCGTTCGACCGCGCCGGCGCCGCCCCGGGGTGGTCTTCGGCGTAGCCGGCGGCCTGGGCATGCGTGGTGGCGACGGGGCCCGGGGTGACGGGCACGAACGCTGTCGATCCCGAGGGCGCGGCGCCCGCGCCGGTGACGGACACGGCGGCCACGGCCGCCGCACCGGCCAGCGCTGCAACGATCCTGCGTGTGCCGTTCACGGCCCCTCCCTTCCGGTCCGCCCGTGCCGGTCCGCACCGTCCGCCACTGGTTCGGTTCACCAGGATCGACCCTGCCCCTGTGATTTATCGTGACACAGTCGCCCTCTCGCGGCATGCCGTCTTTCTGCAGGTGGCGGGCGGTTCTGCCGTCCTGTCGCACGGCAGGGTCCTCGCCCTCTCGGGGCACCCGGCCGGGCGGGACACAGCCGGCGCGCACCGTCCCGGCCGGGAGAGACGACGGCCGTCACCCGATGCGCAGCGGATCGATCTGCACCCGCAGCGCGCCCTCACCACGGCGGGCACTGCGGGCGGCCTGCGCCTCGCGCAACGCCCGGCCGAGGGCGAGGCCCCGACCGCGCGGCACCCGGATCACCATGCGCTGCACCTCGTCCGGCTCGGGATCGTCGGCCCCGAACGGTAACCGCTCCCCCGGCGGCAACGGCACCGGACCGAGCACCTCCGCCTCCGGCGGCAGCGTCGCGGCGGCCAGCAGGTCGGCGACCGCGGCCGCGGTGCCGTCGACCGCGGCCATGTGCACCGCGGGCGGGAAACCGACCTCGGTGCGCTCGGCGAGCTGGGACTGCGCGTGCCCGATCGGGTCCCACCGCACCAGCGCCTGCACGGTGGGAATGCCGGAGTCGGCCACGACGACGACTTGGCCGCCGTCGGCGAAGGGCCGCACCAGCGACGACGCGGTGAGCCAGCGGCGCATCGTCTCCTCGGCGGCCCGCAGGTCCGCGCGGCCGAGCAGCGCCCACCCGTCGAGCAGCAGCGCCGCGCCGTACCCGCCGGCGGTGACGGGCTCGGCACCCACGGTGGCGACGACGAGCGCAGGCCCCTCCGGGGCGGTGGCCTTGACCTCCGCCCCGCCGGAGGTGACCACCGGGACACCGGGAAAGGCCCGGCCGAGTTCCTCCGCGGTGCGCCCGGCGCCGACCACGACGGCGCGCAGCGCGCGGGCGCCGCACGCGTGGCAACGATGGGTGGCGTCGGTGATGCCGCACCACCGGCAGGCGGGCGTCGCGGCGCCGTCCGGGCCGGCCGCCTGCGGCAACGCGAGCGGGCCGTTGCAGTGCCGGCAGCGGGCCGGGGTCCGGCACTTGGCGCACGCCAGCGCGGGCACGTAGCCGCGGCGTGGCACCTGCACCAGCACCCCCCGGTCGGCCTTGAGGGCGGCGCGGGCGGCGGCGAACGCGATGGCCGGCAGGCGGGCGGCGCGGGCGGCGGGATCACGTGCGAGCGCCTGGTCGCTGTCGGCGAGCGCAGTGATCTTCGGAGCGCAGGCCCGGACGACGTCGCGGGGCGCGGAGAGGTCGTGGGCCCACCCGGCGTCGACGAGGGCCTGGGTCTCGGCGGTGCGGGCGTGCCCGGCCAGGACGACGGCGGCGCCGGCGGCGTGGGCCCGCAGCAGCGCCACCTCCCGCGCGTGCGGGTACGGCGCGCGCGGCTCGGAGTGCAGGTCGTCGCCGTCGTCCCACACCACGATCAGCCCGACGGCCGGGGTGGGGGCGAACACCGCGGCCCGGGTCCCGACGACGATGCGGGCGGTGCCGCGCAACGCGGCGAGCCAGCGCCGGTAACGCACGGCCGGACCGAGCCCTGCGGCGAGCCCGACGACGCAGTCGGCGCCGGCGAGGTCGGTGCAGGCCGCCACGACCCGGTCGAGGTCGCGCTGATCGGGTACCACGAGCACCGCGGCGTGCCCGGTGGCGGCGACCGACGCGGCGAGTTCGGCCAGGCGGCGGGGCCAGTCCTCCCCCGGCAGCGCCTGCCAGGCCGCGCGGGGGGTGCGGCCGGCGGCGAGGGCGTCGAGGAAGTTCTCGCCGTGCCGGTACCGGGCCCAGGCGGCCCGGTCGACCTCCGGCGCGGCGGGCGGTGCGGCGGGCGGCGGGTCCTCCGCCTCGACCCGCGCGTGCCGCGGCG